>CANRLE010000023.1 GCA_947631385.1 uncultured Clostridia bacterium
AACCAAATCCAACTAGTTGAACTTTCTCTCCTTTTTTTAATGCTTCTGTTACTACTTCTACAAAAGCGTTTACTGATTCTTCAGCTGCTTTTTTTGTAGCTCCTGTTTTTGCAGCCATTGCTGCGATTAATTCAGCTTTGTTCATTTAAATTACCTCCTATAAGATTTAAATAATTTATGTACTATACTGCCGAACAATAGCAATAATGTACTTCTACTTAAATTAATTCGCCAAAATTACTGAAAATCCTTCTTTTTTTTACTTTTTTTTAATAAATTTTTAGTTTTTCCAATACTTTACAGATTTTATCTCCGCTTGGCATCATTTGAATTTCTTCTTTTGAGAATACTTTTAATACTATAATCGCTAGTCCATACATAATAACAGCAATCACAATTGATATTATAATAGCCAATTTTTCTGATATTATTCCTAATAAAACAATATAACTGAAATAAGAACAAATTCCCATTATTGCAACTGCTATAATTGGTTTCAACACAAATTTTGTAAAAGTCAAATCTAATTTTATATTTTTTCTTAAACAAGTTATTGCAATGCTAAATGCTACTAAATGACAAGCTACAGATCCCCAAGCAGCTCCATTTACACCTATTTCTGGTATTGGTACTAGCACTAAATTCATAATAAATTTAACAAATACTCCGGCATCCTAATGATATTGTTGGAATCATCAGTTTTCCATAACCTTGTAGTGCCCCATTTATAGTTTGATCTAATATTGTAAAAATAATTGTCAAAGAACTAATTTGTAAAATCATTTCCCCACTACTAGCATTTGGGAACAATAAATTCAAAATTGGTCCTGCAAATAAGCACATACCTACAGTACAAGGAAGTCCAATTAACATAGATATTAATAAAGAAAATGATGTTTTTTGTGTAATTGTTTTCTTATCTTTTTTCGCTTTAGCAGCAGATATAGCAGGCACTAAAGCTGTAGCAAACGCTACATTTATTGATAGAGGCAAACTTGTTAGCATATCTACTTTTCCACCCAATATACCATATTGAGAAATTGCCATGTCCTCTGGCATAAATTGTTTTAAACTCCTTACAACTGTAAAAGAATCTATGTTTTTATTTAATGAAGACATAATTGCAGTCAATGCAATAGGAATTGAAACAAATAAAATTTTCTTTATAATTGTTTTTACTCTTTCATATTTATAATTAACTGTTGATTTTATTTCAAGAGCAATTTCTTTTCTTCTTGTCTTATAATATAAATATAAATATCCAAATCCTGCGAAAGTTGCTAAGGTTGTTGCTAATGTTGCTCCTCCAGCCATCCATTCAGTTGATGCTCCTGACATAATTGCAATAATTTCTACCAATATGATAGTTAATGTTGTTTTAAACACCTGCTCTAAACTTTGTGACCTAGCAGTTGCCCTAATATTTTGTCTAGCATTAAAATATCCTCTCATAACTGATGAAATAGCAACAAAGAAAATTGCTGGTGACAGTGCCACTAAAGTCATTTCCGCTTCTGGAATTTGCAACCATAAATTAGCAATCATATGAGCTCCAAAAAATAGTAACAAACTACCTACTAACCCTATCATAGCAAAAGTAGCAAATGCAATTTTAAAAATCCTATAACCGCCCTTATGATCTCCTACTGCTATCCTTTCAGATACTAATTTAGAAATAGCATTTGGTACACCAATAGATGATATCGTAAGAAGCATAGCATAAATTTGATATCCTGCTGCTACAATTCCATTCCCCTTATCTCCAAATCCATCACGATTAGTTAAATACAATGTATATACTAAACCTAACAATTTAATTAATACTTGTGAAAAAATTAAGGTGATAACACCTTGCATAAAAGTTTCTTTATGTTTTTTTGGCATTTTACCACTCCTCGAATATATCCCTTCTATTCATTTTACTTCTTTATTATAAATTTAATTACTAAAATATTCAATAGTTTATAAAAAATTAAGGATTTGGGGACGACCCCATAATCCTTTTTTTCCCTTTAAATATTTTTATCGATATTAGGCATTAATTGTTTTTTCCTTGAAACAACACCTTCTAGAAAAAATCTATCATTTTCTAATTCTTTTCCAAAAGCTGTTTTTATAATATTTGCTTTTTCCCCTAATGCTATGATTTCTGAATTACTATTTAATATATCTGTAATTGCAAACACGAATAAACTCAATCCTTTTTCTTTTATAGTATTATTAATAGCTAATTTTAATTGTTCTTCTCTTTTTAACACATCTTCTATACTAACTGTATTTACTTGTGCAATTACAAATTTAACACCATTGTTATTTGCTTCCTTGGCATCTAAATTTATCAATTCTTCAGCTGTATAATCATCTAAATCTGTGCCAGCTTTTAACATTTCTATTCCATATTCTTCTAAATTTATATTAGATATTTGTGCTAATTCTTGTAATGCTTTTCTATCATGTTCTGTTGTAGTTGGTGATTTTAATAATAACGTATCTGATATAATAGCACTTGCCATTAATACTGCTTCTTTTCTATCTATTGTGTAATTTTTTTGCTTAAATTCTTCGAAAAGAATTGTTGCTGTGCATCCATATGGTTTTGCTGTATAATATAAAGGTTCTGATGTTTTGAAATTTCCTATTTTATGATGATCTATTACTTCTAATATTTTTGCTTTTTCAATTCCTTCTACACTCTGGTCAAATTCATTATGGTCTACTAAAATTACCTCTTGATTCTCTTCTACTTTTTCAATTAGTTCTGGTGCTTCTATTTTTAAATAGTCTAATACATATTGTGTTTCTTTATTTACATTTCCTAGTCTTACTGCCTTTGTCTTACGTCCATTTTTTTCATTTAAAATTTGATATGCCATGCTAGAGCATATTGAATCTGTGTCTGGATTTTTATGTCCAAATATTAATATTTCATTTTCCATTTTCATTTCTCCTTATATTTTTTATTATAATAATTAATATTATAGTTTTTTTTGCTTATTTTGTCAAATTTTCATATGACAAGTAATTGTTATTATTTTTCATATATGTTATTATAATTCTGGTTAAAATGTAAATACTATGAATAGGAGGTAAATTATGAAATTTGAACAATGGAATGGATTTGCCATCGGTGATTGGCAAGAAGAAATTAATGTAAGGGATTTTATTCAAAAAAATTACACGCCATATGAAGGAGATGACAGCTTTTTAGTTGGACCTTCTGAAAAAACAAAAAAATTATGGGACAAAGTATTAAATTTATACCAAAAAGAAAAAGAAAGCCAAGGAAATGTACTAGACATTGATACAAAAACTGTTTCAACCATATCTAGCCATGAAGCTGGTTACATTGATAAAGAATTGGAAGATATTGTTGGATTACAAACTGATGCTCCTCTTAAAAGAGCTATCATGCCATTTGGAGGAATTAGAATCGTAGAAAAATCATGCGAAGCTTATGGAAGACACGTAGATCCAGAAATTGATGAAATTTTCCATAAATATAGGAAAACTCATAATGATGGTGTATTTAGTGTCTACACGCCAGACATTCGTGCTGCTAGGTCTTCACACCTAATAACTGGTCTTCCTGATGGTTATGGACGTGGAAGAATTATTGGGGATTACAGAAGAGTTGCTTTATATGGAGTTGATTATTTAATCGAAGAAAAGAAAAAAGAACTAGATGTTTTAAATGTAGATGAATTTACTGAATCAGTTATTCGTGAAAGAGAAGAAATTAGTGAACAAATTGACGCCCTAAATGAATTAAAGGTAATGGCTTCAAAATATGGATTTGATATTTCTATGCCTGCTGCTAATAGCAAAGAAGCTGTTCAATGGTTATATTTTGGGTATTTAGGTGCTATTAAGGAACAAAATGGTGCTGCTATGAGTCTTGGAAGGAATACTACATTTTTAGATATTTATTTTGAACGTGATTTAAAAAATGGCATAATAACTGAAAATGAGGCCCAAGAAATTATGGATCATTTTGTTATGAAATTAAGATTAGTTCGTTTCTTAAGAACCCCTGAATATAATGAATTATTTAGTGGAGACCCTGTTTGGGTAACAGAAAGTATTGGTGGTATGGGAATTGACGGAAGAACTTTAGTCACAAAAAATTCTTTCCGCATTTTGCACACATTGCAAAATTTAGGTCCAGCACCAGAGCCAAACCTAACAGTTTTATGGTCTACTAGACTACCAGAAGGATTCAAAAGATTTACAACTAAGTTATCTATAAAAACATCTTCTATCCAATATGAAAATGATGATTTGATGAGAATTACACTAGGAGATGATTATGGTATTGCTTGTTGCGTTTCTCCTATGAAAATTGGAAAACAGATGCAATTTTTTGGTGCTAGAGCAAATTTAGCAAAAGCGTTGTTATATGCCATTAATGGTGGCAAAGATGAAATATCTGGTAAACAAGTTACTCCAAAATATGAGCCAATTACTGCTGAATATCTTGATTATGAAGAAGTTATGGAAAAATTTAATCAAATGATGGATTATGTTGCAAAAATTTATATTAAAGCATTAAATGCCATTCATTTTATGCATGATAAATATTCTTATGAAGCAATTGAAATGGCTTTACATGACCGTGAGGTTATTCGTACTATGGCTTGTGGAATTGCTGGTTTATCAGTTGTTGCTGACTCTTTATCTGCTATTAAATATGCAAAAGTAAAAGTTATACGTAATGAAACTGGACTAGCAGTAGATTATAAAATTGAAGGAGATTTTCCAAAATACGGAAATGATGATGATAGAGTAGATCAAATAGCAATTTCAATTGTAAAAACATTTATGAACAAATTAAGAACTCATCAAACTTATAGAAATTCAAAACATACTTTATCTATTTTAACAATAACTTCTAATGTTGTTTATGGTAAGGCAACCGGAAGTACTCCTGATGGAAGGCATGCTGGTGAACCTTTTGGACCTGGTGCAAATCCTTTACATGGTAGAGATGCCAATGGAGCATTAGCTGTCATGAACACTATTGCAAAATTACCATTTGATTCTGCTGAAGATGGAATTTCATACACATTTTCTATCACGCCAGCTACTTTAGGAAAATCAGAAGAAGAAAGAATTACAAATTTAGTTAATATGTTAGACGGATTTTTTACTCAAACAGGTCATCATATTAATGTAAATGTATTTGATAGGAGTTTATTAGAAGATGCTATGGAGCATCCTGAAAAATACCCTCAATTGACAATTCGTGTTTCTGGGTATGCTGTAAACTTTACAAAGTTGACTAGAGAGCAACAATTAGATGTAATAAATCGAACTATTCATGAAAGAATTTAGAGGTTTTAAATGGAAAATAAAGATTTAAGATATTATGCCAAAGTACACTCAATTGAATCTTTTGGAACTGTTGATGGTCCTGGAATTCGTTTTGTATTATTCTTACAAGGATGCCACTTAGAATGTAAATACTGCCATAATCGAGATACTTGGGACATAAACAGTGGTGAATATAAATCATTAGATAATATTTTTGATAAAATCATGCGATATAAAAACTATATTTATCCTAATGGTGGTGTTACTGTTACAGGTGGAGAACCACTTCTACAAGTCAAATTTTTAATTGAATTATTTACAAAATTAAAAGAACAAAATATTCATACTTGTATTGACACTTCCGGAATGGTTGGTTTAACAGAAGATGTTAAAAAATTACTATCTCTAACAGATTTGGTTTTACTCGACATTAAACACATTGATGATGAAAAATGTAAAAACTTAGTTGGAAAATCTAATAAATTAGAATTAAATTTTGCTAGATATTTAAGTGAAAATAACATTCCTATGTGGATTCGCCAAGTTTTAATCTCAAATTATACAGACGATGAACAAGACTTGCTTAAATTAAAGGCTTTTATCGATAGTTTAAAAACTGTTCAAAAAGTGGAATTATTGCCTTATCATGATATGGGCAAATATAAGTGGAAAAATCTTGGTTTATCTTATGCTTTAGAAAATGTACGACCTTGTACAGAAGAAGATATAAAAAAGGCAAAAAAGATTTTAGGAATAACCTAAAATCTTTTTTCAAATTCTTACATACCTAATAACTTTAAAGCTACATTTTCCATTTTATATTTACCATCAACTAAAACAAACTCAACTAATGTATTCTCTAAAGTTTCTTCATTTTGTCTTAAATCTGTAGTAAAATATAATTTAATTTGTGGTATTTCTACTGCATTTTTAACAATTTCTTTAAAAGTTTCTGCCATGTTTTTTTCGTCTTCACAAATTAATATTAATTGTGGCATACTGCTAAATCCTGAATCACCTTGTACAAAATTTTCATAAAAATCTTTATACAATCTCATTTTATCTACTATTTTCTTTTGCCAATCTGCTTCTCTTCTAACCACTTCAAAAACAAATTGAATTGATTTTCCATTTTTAGTTAGTTTTACAGCTCCTCCAGTTGCCTTAAATAGCTTTCCAGTAACTTTAGCTGTTATTGCTGGCTTTACTATATAGCTATCAAAAGCCTTTACTTTTCTTAGATAAGCAATTAATGTTTGATTTCCTGCTAGTCTTTTCTTAATCATTGCAACTGTTTTTGTATTATCTGATGGTTGCCATTTACAATCAATTTCTTTTGAATTTAATAAATATTTTCCCATCTTTTCTAGGCAATAAATTCTATAAATCCCTTTTCCCTCATCAGAAGTAAAGTAATATCTTGTTAAAATCTTTGATTTAACAAGTTGATCCAATTTATTGTTTAATTTATCTTGAGATTTTGGGTCAATTCCTTTAATTTCTAACATTTGATATAATTGTCTTGAAGTTATAAATTCAAATTCATTTACTAATTCCAAAATAGCAAAATGAATGTCATTGATATGACCTATATTTATCTTATGTACAATTTGATTCATGGAAACATATCCATCTTTTCCATCAAATGTTTTTATTTCACCTTCTCTAATAGCAAAAGGTGATACTTGTGCTTTAATTTGGTTATCTTCAACCACTTTAAATTCCTCCTTATATGATTACTAATTTTATCTTTTTTCTTTGGTTATCTATCTTTTTTATATACACATCTACTGGTTGCCCATAATCATATCCTTGCTTATATTCTGCCATTCCTACTAAATTTGGAGTTAATTCTATAAAAATACCATTCTTATTCCTTTCAGTTTCACGAACAATTCCCTTTGCTCTAGTTCCTGGAGCAAACTTTTTAGCATTTTCTTCCCAAGTTCCTAATGTCTCTTTATATGATAAAATCAACTTACCAGTATCTCTATCTATAGATTTTACCATAATTTCCACTTTTTGTCCAATTCTTAACCTTTCATATGGTGACTTAATCCTTGCAATAGATAAATCTTCAATATGTGCTAGACCTACTACTCCCCCTCCAATTTCAATAAAAGCACCATATGGTTTTATATTTTTTACAATACCTACTAGCTTATCTCCTTCTTTTAAATCATTCTTTACCCATTCTAAAGCCTCTTGTTGAACCTTTTTTCTTGATAAAACAATGTGATTTTTATCTTGAGATTCTTTTATCTTAAATTGTACAAATTTGTGTACTTTTCCAGTACATAGATTTGTTTTTGGTAATCCGTCGTCTTCTAAATGAATTGCTTCTACTTCTTGTCTTGGCATAACTCCAGTTAATCCGTTTTCAAAATTTATATACAAATTATAATTATCATCACATTTTTGAACTAATCCTTGTAAAACAGTCTCCTCTTTTTTATAACTATTTATATTATTGATATCTAATATACTAATTTCATTATTCCATCCCTCTGGCTTGAACTTTAATGAATTCATTTGTTTTTTCTCCTTTTTGTCATATGTTTTTTACATTATAACTTTTTTTAAGTTTATTTTCAATATTTGTTAGATAAAATTTTCATTACCTCTGAGCTAGTTAAATATCGCCATTTTCCTAAAGGTAAGTCCTTTACTCCAATACCAGCTATTTTGCTCCTATGTAATGCTATAACCTTATGTCCAATTGCTTCACACATCTTACGAACTTGTCTATTTTTCCCTTCATGTATCGTTATTTCAACACGAGATTGATTTTTTTCTGTATCAGTCTTCAATATTTTTACTTTTGCTGGTTTTGTTATATAATCTTCTATTTCAACACCTTTTCTTAATCTATCGACTTCTTCTGGATGTATAATTCCTTTTATAGTAACAGTATACGTTTTTTCCACTTCATGCTTAGGATGAGTTACTTGATACACAAAATTGCCATCATTAGTTAAAAGTAAAGCACCAGATGTGTACATATCCAATCTTCCTACTGGAACTATCCTTTGCTTTATTTTTACTAAATCTAGGACTGAATCACGATTAAACTGGTCTTTAGCTGTTGTTACATAACCAATTGGTTTATTCAACAAAATATATACCTTTTCTTGCTGTACTTTTACAATCTTTCCTTCATATTCCACTTTATCTTTTTGTGCATCTATTTTAGTACCTAATTCAGTTACAATTTTATTATTTACTTTAACTTTTCCCTGCCCGAATTAATTCTTCGGCTTTTCTTCTAGATGCAATCCCTGCATCAGCTAAATATTTTTGCAATCTTATATCTTTCAAATAGCTACCTCCTAGAATGATGATTCTTTCTCCATTCCTGAAATCATCTCTTTGAAATACTCTGGCAATTCCGCTTCTAAAAACATTTCTTTTCCTGTTGTAGGATGCTTAAATACTAAGCTTTTTGCATGCAAGCATTGACCTTCTATTCCCCATTCATTTTTTCCATTTGAATACACCATATCACCTATAATTGGATAACCTATTTCTGCCAAATGTACTCTAATTTGATGTGTTCTACCTGTTTCTATTTTCACTTCTAATAGTGTACAATTGTGCTTTGGATATCTTTCCATTACTTTAAAATGAGTAATTGCTTCTTTCCCATTTTTAGTTACTGACATCTTTTTTCTGTCTTTAGTGCTTCTTCCAATTGGCATTTTAATAGTTGCTTCTTTTTCTTTTACAATTCCTCTTACCATGGCTATATATGTTTTCTTAACTTCATGATTTTTGATTTGCTCACTTAAATTAATATGTGCTTTATCATTTTTTGCTACAATTAAAATCCCCGATGTATCTTTATCAATTCTGTGCACAATTCCTGGTCTTATTTCTCCACCAATACCAGATAATGAATCTTTACAAATTGCCATCAAACTATTTACTAGAGTTCCATCTGGATTTCCATTAGCTGGATGAACTACCATCCCCTTTGGCTTATTTACTACAATAATATCTTTATCTTCATAAATTACTTCTATTGGTATATTTTGTGCCTTTATTTCAACTTCTTTTGGCTCTTCTTTTTCAACAGTTATTTCATCATCTTTTTGTATTTTGTATGAAGCTTTTGTTGGTTTATTATTAACTAGAATTTTCTTTTCTTCAATTAATCTTTGAATTGCTACACGAGAAAAATCTTTTTTTTGCTTAGTTAAATAACTGTCAATTCGATTGCCTTGTTCTTCCTCTTTTACAATAAATGTTTCCAATTTTTATCCTTCCTTTTTTTGTATCTCATAAATTATAAAATAATCATCCTTATATAATTCTTTGTATTGAGGATCTTTTGTTTTAGTAATCAACATATTAACTTTTGAATTTTCAAAAGCTATAATATGTGTAATATTATACTTTTCAAAAATATCTCCATAAAATTTTCCAATGCTAGAAGCATCTATAAAATCTGAAAATATATCTTCTTCTTTTCCACTAAATTCTGGTGCATATAAATCTGCTCTTGAATCTATAAATACTGGTATTCCTCTAAATAGCATATAACTTCCATAATTATATTCATTGTAAAATCTTGCTGTTCCTAAATCAATATTTTCTAAGATGAAATCACAAGCTTGTACTGGATAAGATGTTTCATCAACATATGTGTCATCTAACTTGTCCTTACCTAAATAATAGCTTAATCCTAACATTCCAGCCGTAATTACTATTATACCTATAACATGTGTTAATTTTTCCACAACTTGTTGTTCTTTCTTTGCTGTATAGTTTTGAATTAATTGAAGCACTAATCTATTTAAAATAACTGAACAGATAATAGCAAACATTGTTATTTGTCTTCTTGATTCTAACATTAAATAGCATAGTCCACCTAACATGAATAAGTCACTCAATCTTATTTTTGACTTTGTGAAAACTAAAACAGCTAAAAACATTATAATCATGCACATAGCATCTGTATCATTTGATAAAGTCATTGGTGAATGTTCATTAATATTTTGTGTAGTATTTCCTTGCATTGTTTTTTGTAAATAGGTATATGGTGCATCTCCCAAAGGTGTTAAAAATCCTGTTAATAAACAAATTATCATAATTAATATTAGCCATTTTACATTTGAATTTTTAGTCATTTTAATTTTATAAGGATTTTGTAATTCCTTTGTTCTCTTTATTTTTACTTTATCTACTTCATCTTCTAACTCTTTTTTCTCTTTTTGTAATTTTTCTAGTTTGTCCTCTTTTCCTTCCTTTTCCTTATAATAATCTATTTTTATTTTTAATAATAACATTTTTATTTTTCGATATATAATAGTATCTGCTAATAAATTAATTAAATATTCAGCTATATAAGGTAAATATAATACAAAATAAAATGGAAATACTGCAACATGTATATTAGCAATTATAATAGGAATTGTTATTAGTCCTACAACATATCTTTTCTTTTTGTTCTCTATAAATTTTTCAATAAAATATATAGTTAGAATAAATAAAATAAATGTAACTAATTGAACTCTAGCCGTGATATATCCTCTAATGACATACATTACCCCTATTGTTATTAAAAAAGAAAAGATTTGATTTTTTGCAAGTTTAGTATTTACTAGATAAATTGTTATACCTAATATTACAGATAGTATACAAGTCGCTACATAAATTCCAGTAAATCCAAATGCATTATAAATGAAATAAGTAATTAAATCATACCCCCAATGAGGATATGTATATCCTAAATCTTCATGCCAAGAGAATGGATCTTGATAATCAATTCCATATTTTGCAATATGCTCCCCTACCTTTATTGTATAATAAGTATCGTTTTGAAATGTTACAGGTGTTAATGCTATACAAAAAACGGCAATTAGAATAACTGCTAATATTGTAAATTTGACAGATGCCTTAATTTTTTTCATTTTTATAATTCCTCTTTCTTTTTTTGTTTTTTCAATTATACCAAAAAAAGTTACAAAAAACTAGAGTTTTGCAACTTTTCTTTTTAAAAGTATTAATATATTATATATTAAACTGCCTCTTGATTTTCTTCGACTCCTTCTTTTTCAGTTGTCTTTTCTTCTATAACTTCTAAACTTCCTATTGAAACCTCATATGCCACTCTTGTTTGTGAAGTTCCATCCTCAAATTTTTTCTCATAAGTTCTTGATTGAACTCTTCCTACTACTTTAACTTGTGAACCAACTTCTAAGTTCTGGCAAAATCTTGCATTTCTTCCCCAAGCAATACATGGTATATAATCTGATTTGTTATAAGCTCTATTAACAGCAAGTAAAATGTCTGATATTTCTCTTCCAAATGGTGTTTGACGATAAATAGGCTTTTTACATAAGTAACCAATCAATACTACTTCATTAGTAATAGTATCTTTTCTTACCATTTCATTTTCTTCTTCTTCTTTTTCTTCTACTTCCATAATATCTTTAGCAAATACAGTCAATATAAGTCTATTTTTTTCATTCTCATAGCTATTATAAGATCTAAATTGACCTTTTACTAATAATTTTTTGCCTGTTTGCAAAGTATCTTCTTTTATTAGTCTTTCTGATATGGTTATTGGAATTATATCTTCATTTCCACTTAAACGTGGTATTGCTAAATTAAAAATATAAAATCTTTCTCCATATATTTCATGACTAAATTCTTTTTCTCCTGTAACTTTTCCAACTAATGTTAAATAGTTGTTTTCTAAGTAATTTGTATCCAATTTCTCTTCCTCCCTATATTTTTATATTTTTCATCGGTTTATAACTGCCTTCTGTAATTTACAGTTATTATTATACACCATTTTTTTGGATTTGTCTACATAAAAAGTTAAATTTGTTCAAAAAAGTTAGATTTTTCCTATACTTTCTCTATTATGCTTTTATTATATATCTTAAAAAACGTATAAATAATCATTATTTCATAAATATTTAGTATTGTTTGCTCTCCTTTTTTTATTCTTCTTTCTTCTATATCTGTTTCATTTCCTTCTCTATCCTGTATGCTTTTTTGCCAATAAATTAAAATATCTGTATCACATATACTTGAAACTGTAACTATTGCATTATGATTTAATCCATATGAAATGATATTTTGAACTCCTTTTATAACATTTTCCTTGTTTTTGTCTGTATTAATTAATACATATTGTGCATTTTCAAAAATTTTATTAAGACTTTCCTGATTTTGCTTAAATTTATCCATTTTGTCTTCTATTATAATAGTTTCAAATTTTATATTTTTTACATTTTCTATACTTCTAAGATTAATGTGTATAAAACTAATAGTTTCATCTTGCAATCTTTCCATGATTTCTTTTCGAATTGTTTCAAAACATTTTTTACTTGCAACAATACCAACAAATGACATTTTCTATCCCCTTATTTTTTTCTACTTGTATTATTTCCATTTTTGGTAATTTTATACTTATTTTCTGCATTGAGTACCATTGTTATCAATTGTATAGTTATCTAAGTAAATAAGTTCTGATACTGGAACAACCTCTAACCCTTTATTTTTTATGTTTTTTAGAATGCTATCCAAACTATCTGCTGTATGCTCAGTTCCATTATGGCTTAATATAATATCTCCAGGTTTGATTTTTTCTTCTAGTCTTGCCCACATTTGCTCATTTGTTAGACCTGTGTAATCTAAAGTATCTAGACTCCATTGTATAGTATAATATCCTTTATCTTGTGCTGCTTGTATGACAGTATTATTATATTCTCCATAAGGTGCTCTATAAATTTGGGTTCTTTTTCCTGTTATACTTTCAATTTTATCATTGCATTTTTCGATTTCTTCTATATTTTCTTCATAGCTTAGATTATTTACATGTGGATGTGTATTGCTGTGACTTGCTATTTCATGACCTGCTTCATGGATTTTTTTGGCTGCTTCTGGAAATTTTTCAATCCAATCTCCTACCATAAAGAAAGTTATTTTTACTTTATTTTTTTCTAATGTTTTTAAAATGCTATCAATATCATCTGCATTCCAAGCACAATTCATAGTAAAAGCTACTTTTTTCTCGCTAGTTTGTACACTATATATTGGCAGTAACTTTTGATTTGTACTTGATGTTGGTACTGTATTTCCTCCATTGTTACTTAAATTACTTGCTATGCATATTAATAATACTACGGTTACAACTGACACTAAGTAAGTGTATATTTTTTGCTTGTTTAATACGAAAAACATAAAAATCCCTCCAAGTTAAAGCTATTTTAATTGTATGCTTTTCCTTGAAGGAAAATTCTCAATGCTATATTATTTTTCTTTTATAATTTTAATAATGTCAAATTTCTTCAACTTTCTACATTTTTTTCATATTATATATAAAGTAACATTTTAGTTACTAAAAAGAAAGGAATGATAAAATATGGAAATGGATGAAAAAAAATGTCCAGTTCTTGACATTGATGGCGTTATTTCAGGAGGAAAACAATTTGATTTAGATATAACTTTGCCAGAAGACAATCGTGACGTTATTTATGGAGTTGTAAAAAATTGTTTTAAAGAACCAGTATGTGATGCTGTTATTAAATTAGTGGAAGTTGTTTATGAACATGGAAAAGAAGAAAGAAGACCAGTTGGTCACACTTTTACAGATAAAGAGGGTGAATTTGTATTTGGACCTCTTTGCCCAGGAAAAGAATATGCTATACAAATTTGGGTAAATGACACAAAGAAAATTAAAATTTGTGCTAAATGTCATCATGAAGGTAAATGCTTAAAAGGTGAAAAATGTGATAAATGTGACTGTTTCATTGATGATTGTAAAAAAGAAGATTCTTGTGAAAAACCTGAATGTAAATAATAAATTATAGCATAACAAGTTTAGAAATAATTGAAATTTGAGTGTAAAAATTTAACTGTGCATGTATTGCACAGTTAAATTTTATACTTTATATATTTGAAATTACATGTTCTAGCCTTCAGCATACAAATATAAAGCTGGGCGAAATCCAATGTTGGTGGCAGCAGCTTGCGGAGTGTCGGGGCTACGTCTAGAAGCTGGACTGACACTGGCATTGTCTTTGTAAGAG
>CANRLE010000024.1 GCA_947631385.1 uncultured Clostridia bacterium
TCTTTTTGAAACGGTTTGAAGTTTTTGTGTTTATCAAATTTTTATAGTCTTGTAACCTAAGTTATATCAAGACTTATTAAAAGTTCGACAAAAACTCGTCTTGGTGGGCAGGGATGGATTCGAACCATCGTACTCAAATGAGAACAGATTTACAGTCTGCCGCCTTTAGCCACTCGGCCACCTACCCAAATTGCACTGCTTAATTATTATACTATTTTAAACATACATTGTCAACACTTTTTTATCATTTTTTCTTCATAAAAAACCTCTAATACTTATTTTAAAAATATTAGAGGTTTTTTAACAACAATCATGCTGATTTTAATTCTAAACGTAACTTATCTGCAATCATTGCAATAAATTCTGAATTTGTTGGTTTGCCTTTTGCTGCTGAAATAGTATATCCAAAAATATTCTCTACTGCCTCTTGTTGCCCTCTACCCCAAGCAACTTCTATCGCGTGGCGAATTGCACGTTCAACTCTTGATGGCGTTGTATTGTATTTACATGCAATTTTAGGATACAAACTTTTAGTAATCTGGTTTATAACGTCAATGTCATTAACCACCATCATAATAGCCTCTCTCAAATATTGATACCCTTTTATATGTGCTGGCACACCTACTTCATGAATTAAATTAGTAACCAAAGCTTCTAAGTTTTCTTCTTTTTTCGTTCCTTCATCAGATAACTCTATGTACTTTTGCTTCGACTCTTTATTCGCATAAGTAATTCCTGATTGATTTGGTTTATAAAATTTAATTTCTCTAATCCTTTTCATTAAAACTTCGATGTCAAACGGTTTTACAATATAATAGTCTGCTCCTGCCATAATAGCCTTTTGAGTTATTTTGTCCTGCCCAACGGCTGATAACATGATACAAGTTGGTTTTTTATCTATTTTCATCATATTTATTTTTTCTAATACTCCTAAGCCATCTAAATGTGGCATAATAACATCTAATATTACTACATCTGGTATGGTATTTGCTATCATATCAACTGCTTCATTTCCATCCTTTGCAATTGCAATTACCTCCATATCTTCTTGACTATCAATGTAAGAAGATAATGTGTGACTAAATTCTTGATTATCGTCAGCAATTAAAATACTAAGTTTCTCTTTCATCTTTTACCTCCTAATTTTTTATATTGCCTATTATAATCATTTATTCGATGAAAAGCAATTGTTTTTGGAAAATTTTTCCATATTTTTTATAAAAAGACTTTTTTCATATACTTTTCGTTATGTATTTTTTAGTTAATTCTTTTAAATCTTTTATATTAACTTTTTTTGTTTCAAAATCTTTCAGCAATTTTGATTTTTTTTCTTCTTCTAACTCTATTTTACAAACCACTAATTCTAGGTATTCTGCATTTGTTATCAAAATTTGATTATTTTTACAATAATGTTGGAATACATCAAATTGATTATACTCAATAGTGACAAGCATCTCTATTCCTTGACATTTTATAACCCTTTCAGTTTTTTCAATAGCTTTTAATAAACTATCTGAATAGGCTCTAACTAAGCCACCTGTGCCTAATAAAATTCCTCCAAAATAACGAGTAACAATTATCATCACATTCATTAATTGATTTTTTTGTAAAATTGCTAACATTGGCGTTCCTGCAGTTCCAGCTGGTTCCCCATCATCACTTGATTTCTCTATAATTTGATTATTATCATCTAAAATTCTATAAGCCATACAGTTATGCCTAGCATCATGATATTTTTTCTTAATTTCCTTTAGCAATTTTTCTGCTTTGTCTGTACTCTCAATATAAAATAAATGAGCAATAAATTTAGATTTTTTAACAACTATTTCAGTTTCAATATCACATTTAATTGTAATAAACTCCATTTTTTACTCCTTTAATAATCCTGCTGTATAACCAGTTGAATAAGCTATTTGCAAATTAAATCCACCTGTGTAACTGTCTACATCTATAATTTCTCCTGCAAAATACAAACCTTTTACCCTTTTAGATTCCATAGTTTTTGGATTAATCTCTTTTGTATTAATACCTCCACTTGTAATAATTGCTTCCTCAATTGGTCTAAAATCTTTTATTACTACTACAAAATTTTTTAGTAATTTTATTAATTTCCTTCGTTCCTCCTTAGTAATACTATTTACTTGCTTACTGCTGTCAATTTCACTTTTACTAACGATAATAGGAATTAATTTTTGAGGTAATAATTTATCTAAACTATTTTTAAATTGCTTATTTTTTATTTCTTTAAAATCCCTTAATATCCTTTGATCTAACTTTTCTTCTGTTAAAGCTGGTTTAAAATCAATTATTAACTTAATGCTTTTTTGTTTCAATTTTTCTTTTATTTTTGGATAATGGACTAAATGCGCAGAAGCACTCAAAATAGTAGGTCCTGATACTCCAAAATGTGTAAACAGCATCTCTCCAAAGTCTTTATAAATAATTTTATTATTTTCTATATCAACTAATTGTATTCCTACATTTTTTAGACTCAATCCCTGTAACTGCTGACACATATCCTTTTCATAGCTAGTCAAAGGTACTAAAGAAGGTTTAATTGGTATAACGCTATGTCCTAATTCTTCTACTAGTTTATATCCATCTCCTGTTGAACCTGTTAAAGGATAACTTTTTCCACCAGTAGCTAAAATTACTCTATCTGCTTCTATAACTTCATTATTAGATTTTACTCCAATAACTCTCTTTATATTATCTTCACTCTTTACTAATATTTTTGTTATTTGTGTTTCTTGTTTCACAACAACTCCTAATTGTTTTAGTTTTTTAATAAAACATTTTAATACATCTTCTGATTTATCTGTAACAGGAAATATCCTATTTCCTCTTTCTTCTTTAACTTTCAATCCTTGTTCTTCTAAAAATCGTATTATATCTTGATTTGTATAATTTTGATAACAACTATGTAAAAACATACCATTACAAGGCGTATTTTTAATAAATTCGCCCATATCTAAAGAAGATGTAATATTACATCTTCCTTTACCTGTGATTAATAACTTTCTTCCTAGTGATTTCATCTTTTCAAATAAAATCACTTCATTGCCATTCTGTCTAGCAGAAATAGCAGCCATCATACCTGCCGGTCCTCCCCCAATTATAACTACTTTCATTTTGTACCCTTCTTTTTATTGGTTGTTTTTTTAGTTGTTTTTGTAGCAGGTTTCTTTTCTGTTGTTTTCTTAGTAGTAGATTTTGTAGTCGTAGTTTTTTTAGCTGGTGATTTTTTTGTTGTAGTCTTTTTGGTTGTAGTCTTCTTCTTTACTGGCTCTTCTTTTGGTTCTGGTTCTTGTATTATAACTTCTTCTACATCTTCACCTTCATTTTCATCATCACCATTTAGATATCCTATATCATTTTCTTGTGCCTGTTTTATATATCTTTCTAATTCATCATTTTGATTTTTACTACTTTCATCATCAAAGAAAAATTCTATATCTGCATCATCATCCTCTTCTACTGGCTTTTCTTCCACTATTTCTTTTTCTTCGTCTTTTTCTACTTCTTCTGTGTCATTTTCTTCAATGTCATCATCAAATAAAAATTCTATATCATTATTTGATTCTGTATCTTCTTGACTTTCCTGTAAATCCTCTATTTCCTCAGGCTCATCCTCTTCATTTTCATCTTCTTCTGATTCTTCTACTGCTTCCTCTGGCTGTTCTTCTTGTTCCTGCAAAATATCTACATATTTATTTTTCTTTTTCATTGATTTCTTTTTTTCTTGCATTTCTTTTTTAGCTAACTTTAGAGCTTCTTTCTCTTCTTTTTCCTTTCTCTTTTCTGCTAATCTTTGTTCTCTTCCTCCTAAAATTAAAATTGCGATAATAATTAAAATTAAGCCTAACAAACTTACAACTACTACCATTTTTCTTTCTCCTTTCTTAATTTGGCTAACTTAGCCTTTATTTTTGCATATATTGAATTGCCTTTAGTATACCCAATTTACCATATTCATATGTAAGTCCACCTTGTAAATAAGCAATATATGGTTCACGAATTGGTCCATCACAACTAAGTTCTATTGTAGAACCTTGTGTAAAAGTACCTGCTGCCATAATAACTTTATCCTCATATCCTCCCATGTCACTTGGAAATGGAATTACATTTGAATCAATAGGAGAGCCTTTTTGTATTCCTTGACAAAATCTAATAAGCTTTTCTTCAGATCCTAAATGAATTGTTTGAACAATATCTGCTCTTGGCTCATCATATTTTGGTTCTACCTTATAATTTAATTTTTCTAACATTCTACTAGCAAATACCATTGTCTTCAAACTACTTGCAACAACACTTGGAGCAAAAAATAATCCTTTTAATAATAAAGTATTTTGATTTAAAGATGGTCCTATTTCTTTTCCTATTCCTGGTGATGTTAATCTCTCAGCACATAACTCAATCAATTCCTTTTTTCCTGTAATATATGCCCCTGATGTTGCAATTCCAGCTCCTAGATTTTTCATGAGAGATCCTACAGCAATATCAGCTCCTATTTCAATCGGTTCTCTATTTTGTACAAACTCTCCATAACAATTATCTACCATAATTATTACATCACTATTTACTTCACGTATTTCTTTAATCACTTTTTCTATTTGCTCTATTCGCAAACTTTTTCGAGTAGAATATCCTCTTGATCTTTGAATTTCGACTAATTTTATATCATGTTTTTTTAACCTTTCTTTTATCCTATCAATATCAAATTCATTTTCCTTTAGGTCTATTTGTTCATATTTAATTTGATATGCTTTCAAAGAACTTTTACTCTCTTCTTTTCCTATTCCTATTACAGTTTGCAAAGTGTCATATGGTTCTCCTGTAATGCTTAACATTATATCTCCAGGTCTTAATAAAGCTGACAATGTTACTGCTAAGGCATGTGTTCCAGATATCAATTGAGTTCTAACTAAACTGTCTTCTGCTTTAAAAATATGACTATAAATTTCTTCTATCTTGTTTCTTCCTGGTTCATCTATTCCATATCCAGTAGAAGAATTTAAGTGTGCTTCTTGTAGTTGGCATTCTTGAAATGCTTTTAATACTTTTTCACTATTAATCTCACATATTTTGTCAATCTTCTCCAATATAGGTTTTATGTCTTTTTGCACTTTTGCTGAAATTTCTGCCAAATCTTGCTCCATTCTTATATACCTCTTCTGCTTTTTTATTATATCATCATTTTACTACATTTTTATTTATTTTACAATCATTTATAACAAAAAAATTAAGGATTATGGGGTCGTCCCCAAATCCTTAATTTTTCTTGAATTTTTATAATACATATTTTTTAATTAAGATAACTCCTCCTGCAATTACTACTAGAACTATAAATCCTAATGCGAAATAAGTAGTTCCTTTACCAGTTCCAATTGTTAGCATTACTGGTGCATCATCTATATCGTCTTCTCCGTCTTTCTTATTGTCTGGTGTTGAATCTCTATCTGGTACTCCCTTATCATTATAATCTTCTGAGATTTCTGCTGTATTATTCATAACTCCCATATTATTTTGATTATTTACCCATGTAAGAAGTACTTGCACTTCTGCATATTCTCCTGGTTGTAATAATGTATTTTCTAATTGTCTGGTAGATATCACATTATTTCCTTCATCTTTCCATCCTGGGTTATCAGCTGCTACAAATTTTAGTCCATCTGGTATATAGTCTGTTACTTCTTTTGCATAACCAGCTATATCACCTTCATTAGTAACTCGAATTGAATATCTAAATTTAACTGTTACTTTATTTAATTTGTTTCTATGAATTTCTACTTTTACTACATCTTCTGGGTCATCATATGGTTGATGTCCTGTTTGTGTTACTGTTTCTTTTCCATTTTCAATAACTATTGCTTGTGTTACCCATTTTCTTAATGATAAGTCAAATTCTTTTAGTTCTACAAACTCTTGATCTTGATCGTCTTCACCATCATTCCATTCGTCTGGTGTTGAATCTTCATCTTTTACAGGATCTCCATCTTTGTCTGTATTTTGTGTTATTTGTGCTGAGTTAACTAGAATTTTATCAGAACTATTTGGTTCTACAACTCTAAAAACAATTTTCACATCTTTATAGTCTGGATTTGTATCTGTGATTTCTTCTTCAGCATTAAATGCTTTTAATAGTGCTGGATTTTCTTCTTCGTCATCTTCCATACGAGCTTCACCTTGCTCTTTAGATAGATAATCTGTTTTTACTGTTTCTGCATTTTTTACATCATCAGTTTCCTTTCCAGTAGCATCATACATTACCCATCTATATTCTGTATTTGTGGCATTTTGTGGTAAGAACTCTAATCCATCTGGTATATCATCAGCTATTTCACTAGCATATCCATCTATCTCACCTTCGTTGTATACTCTTATTGTATATGTTACAATATCCCCTTGTACAACATCAACTGGGTCTTTAGAATGTTCATATTTTATTTGTCCATTTTCTTGCATTCTTGGTTGTGGTACTCTAGTGTCTACATTTTCTTCATTAACTTTTGTAATAAATTTTCTTAACGCTAAGTCAAATTTCTTTACAACTACTTTTTCGAAATCGTCGTCATCTTCTTGATGTTCATTATATTCAGGTAAATCTTTGTCCTCTGGCTTTTCTAAATTGTCTTCAACCGAATCTCTATCTTCTACTGGTTCATGATCTTCATCTTCATATTTCGTAATATCTGCGATATTCGTAACATTTTGATTTGCTTTTACAGAATCATTTAAATGACACATAATTGGAACTTCTTCATAATCTAAGTTATATCTTTCTGCATCATTAGTTGCTAATTCATTAAGCTCTGCCTTTTTAATTAGTTTATCAGCAAGATATTTTGTTGTTACTGTTCTTCCATCTTCAGATACTTCCCATCCATATTGTTCATTAAAGCTTCCATCAACAAATTCTAAATACTCAGGTAAATGATCTTCGATTTCTCCTGCATAAACATCAATATTTCCTTCATTATATACTCTTAATATATAAACAATGTAGTCTTCTCTTTTTACTTCTACTGGTTCTTTAGATTGATTATAAACAGCTGTTGTAATTAAGTCTCCATTGTCATCTAGTGTATTCAATTTAGAAGTATCTACAACTGGTTCTCTTGTATAAGAACCATCTTCATTTCTCAAGTATTCATTATCTTGAATGTTATTATCTCTACTTACTGCCGCAATAAATTTTCTCAATGCTAAATCTGCTGGTTGTATTACTACTTTTTCAAAATCATCATCATCTTCTTGATGTTCATTATATTCAGGTAAATCCTCATCTCCTGGTTTATCTAAGTTTTCTTCATATGAATCTCTGTCTTCTACTTTTTGGTTTTTCTCGTCTTTATACTCTGTAATTTCTGCAATATTTGTCATATTTTCGCCTGTTTTAGCTGTATCTTTAACATAACACATAATTGGAACTTCTTCATAGTCTAATACATACTTCTCTGCATCACTTGTTGGTAATTTATTAAGTTCTGCCTTATTAATCAATTTATTAGCAAGATAATTTGTTGTTACTGTTCTTCCATCTGATGATACTGACCATCCATATTTTCTATTGAAATCTCCATCTACAAATTCCAAATATTCTGGTAAATAATCTTTTATTTCTCCTGCATAAGCATTTAAACTTCCTTCATTATATACTCTTAACATGTATACAATATAATTTTTCTTCTTAACATCTACTGGTTCTTTTGGATGGTTATATGTAGCTGTTGTAATTAAATTTCCATTTTCATCAAATGTGTTTAATTTAGATGTATCTACATCTGGTTCTCTGTCATAAGAAAATTCACTTTCCTCTATATCACTATCTTTACTTACTGCTACAATAAATTTTCTTAATGCTAAGTCAAAAGATTCTAAAACAATATTATCATAATCTTCATCGTCTTCTTCATATACTGACCATTTATTATCTTCTTTGTAGTATTTATCACTGTTCTGTTTTGTCCATGTATCTTCGTCTTTTCCTGGATGAGAATCTCTATCTGTTACTTCATTTCCATTTTTATCAATATGTTCTGATATTGCTGCTTCATTTCTTATAATTGTTCCATCTACATCTTTTGAAATTACTCTTAATTTTACTGCTAAATCTTTATATGAAAGATCTCTTTCTGCTTTGTTTCCATCATTTTTTCCAAATGCTTTAATCAAAGTAGGGTTTAATGTTGATTCATTTTCTTTTGATAAATATGTTGAAGAAATTCGAATAATTTTATCTCCTTCTTCATTGTATTCAAAGTCTCCCCATAAATAATCTTGGTTAAATGATATAGCTTCCTTTTCTGCATCTGATAACGTTGTGTCTTCTTGTAATTCCTCATCTTGTTTATCAGACCATATTAATTCTAATCCCTCTGGTATATCTTCTACTATTTTTTGAGCATAACCATCAATAGTACCTTCATTATAAACTCTAAATGTATATGTAACAATGTCTCCCAATTTTATATGAACTGGCTCTTTGTTCATTGTATAAGTAGCTGTAGTTCCTGTCATATTTCCATTTTCATCTGTTCTATTTAAATTACTTACATCAACACTTTCAATTCTTTCTGGTTCTGGATTATTATTTACTGCTGAAATATATTTTATTAATTTTAAATCAAATGCTTCTGGTAATATCTTAACCTTTTCGAAATCATCATCATCTTGTTGTCCTTTAAAATATGGCATTTCTTCTAATGTTGGTGGCACAGGCTCTGGATTTTCTGCATGTCCTTTGTAATTTGGCATATTATCATTTGAAACACTTGGACTGTTTGATGTTTGTGAATCTATATCACTATCTGTAATAGCTCCTCCACCTTCTGCTTCTGCATCAAATGCTTCTGATATCCATGCTATATTTGTCAAAATTTTACTATTATTTTGGTCTGGTTTAGCTGTTATTTCGCATGTTATCTCAACACTCTCACTTTGTGGATCTCCACTTCCTGTATAAGCTTGTAAACTTCCTGATACTCCAGATTTTCTTTTTAAATATATGATATTTGTACTTTCATCGTATGGATGATCAGGATCTATTTCATAATTTCCACTTATACTATCTTCTACAAGTTTCAATCCTGCTGGCAATTGGTCTACTATTTTCGTAGCATAACCATTTTTCTCTCCTTCATTATAAATAGTTATGTTATAAGTTACTTTATCTCCTGAACTTAATATTACAGGGTCTTTTCTATGTTTATATGTTGCTGTTGTTCCATCAGGTGCTGTCAAAGTACTTTCATCAATATCAGGATTTCTTGTATTTTCAATAGCTGTTCCATTTATTTTTGTTATATATTTTCTCAAAGCTAAATCAAATTTCTTTTCTGGTTCCTTTGGTGTTGCTGTTAAATTAACTTCACTTGATAATTGAGTTTCTTTTAATTCAACAAGTGGTTGTTCATTTGTATGTTCTGTTGATGCCCATAAAGTCATATCTGTATTTCTATAATTAAACTTCACATTAATTGATACTGTTTTTACATCATTTTTTGGAATTGAAATATAAAAATCTTCTCCTAACGTTTCTTCAACTTTATTTACTTGATTTGTTTTATTTTTTAATATAGTGTAACTTGTATTTGGTGAATCATTAACTTTTACAGTAAAATCTATTGTATATGGTAAAGCATTAGTTGAACTTTCTGTAATACGAATTGGTCCTATTAAATAATTTCCTTCACTTATTTCATATCCTAGAGTTCCTGCATTTCCAGATACAGAAGGTTGCGTTACTGTTGCAGGAACTGTTGTAGTAGCTGTTGCATTAGTATATTTATTAGCATTGGCTTTTGCTTGTTCTATAATATATTTATATAACATATGAGCTTGAAAAGCTCTAAGCTCTCCCCTACTATTTCCGCCTTGATCATTATCCGTACTCAACTTATAATTAGTTAAAGCTTTGTAACTATTTCCATTATCCGAACTATATGTTAGCCAAGATTCATTATCCTCTTCACCTGTATGATCATATTTATCACCATCTTCACCATAATTTGTAAAATACCAGATTGCTGCCTGCTGAGTTGCAACAATATCATTATCAGTCAAAGGATATTTTCCTGCTTGAATATCTGCTATTTTCTGTATTACAGATGCATCTTCTTCTTTAGCTGCTTGCTGAATAATATTATTTTTTAAGTTTTGTTTTTCTGCATCAGTAGATTTTCCTGGTATATATAACATATCTAAGGTTGCCAAAAGCGCATCATAACGGTTAATAGTACCACTCTTTCCATCTGAAATAGTTTTATTTACTAATTCTTTATATATATTATTCTCAGAAGGATGGTTTACTATTTCATTTCTTTCTGTTTTCATATTAAAAGAAACATTATAAGGTTGCCTTTGTGAAGTAGCACTACTAGACCCTGTAAAACCTACACCTGCTTTAACACAATAGAAATCAACAGTGTGATATGTCCCTGTTGTTGCATCATCATATTTGACAATATTATAGATTTTAGCTCCATTATCTCCAGGAGTTCCTATTCCATATCCCATTTCAAATTCTTCTGTTGGACTATCCTCTTTTTTGTCTTTATTTCTTTTCATTACAGCTAATATTCCCATGTAAATTTTTTGATCTTCTGGATATGTTATAGATGCATATGAAACATTTTGGGATAAAATCATTACTATTAACATAGCAATTGCACTTAAACTAAATATGATTTTTTTCAAGTTCATTTTTTTCTCTCCTTTAAATAATAATTTCTCTTTCTGTATTCTTATTTTACTCTTTTTTTTTACTAAGTCAATAGGTATTTTTTCCTTATTTTTTTTATTTCCTTTTTATTACCTTTTTCCACTTACGGAAATGCATTTAAGTGATTTAACTCATTAAAAAAAATTCCTACATTACAATTATATTACTTTTTTGCTACAAAATCAAGGCTTTACGTAAATTAATTTCATTTTTTCCTATTTCCGTAATATTATCTTGAATTTTAAGTTGAAAAAATCATAATTTCAATTATATTACCATATATTTTGATAGGTGATAAAATTGATTAATAAAAATAAAGTCTCATCTATATTTATTATATTTTTTTGCACTTTTATAATATTCGCATCAACACCTATTTATGGTAATGATAATAGTAATATTAACTTAAATTCACGTTCTTGCATTGTTTTAGATAGATTAAGCAAAAAAATTCTTTATGGAAAAAATGAGAAAAATAAAGTTAAAATGGCTTCTACTACAAAGATAATGACAGCAACAATTGTTATTGAAAATGCTTCATTAAATCAAACTGTAGAAGTTTCAAAAAAAGCAGCGAATACAGGTGGTTCACGACTTGGATTAAAAACTGGAGATAAAATAACTATTCGTGATTTGTTATATGGTTTAATGCTATGTTCTGGTAATGATGCTGCTGTTTGTTTAGCTGAGAGTATTGCTGGTAGCATAGCAGAATTTTCTAATTTAATGAATACTAAAGCACAAGAATTAGGACTTGAAAATACTCATTTTGAATCACCACATGGTTTAGATTCAGATGAACATTATACAACAGCTTATGAGTTAGCACTTCTTGCTGATTACGCTTTACAAAATTCTACATTTTTGAATATTGTGGGAACTAAAAGTTATACTGTTACAATAAATGGATATCCTAAAACGATAAATAATACTAATGAACTTCTTGGAAATTTGAATGGTGTATATGGAATTAAAACTGGTTTTACTAATGGTGCCAATAGATGTCTAGTAACAGCATGTAAAAGAGGTAATATGGACGTCATTTGCGTCGTTTTAGGTGCTGATACTAAACATTTTAGAACTCAAGATAGTATAAAATTAATTGAATATGCTTTTGAAAATTATGAATATTATGACTTAAAAAATTTTGTTACAAATTTTTTAATTGATTGGCAAAGAAATAATTCTAATTACTTTTTTATAGAAAAAGGAGCTTCCAACGATTTAAACATTTGTATCGATGATTCTCTTGCAAAAAATCCTATTATACCAATTAAGAAAACTTTAAGAAACGATATAGAAGCTTCTTTATCTTTAAATTCTTATTTAAAAGCTCCTATCAATAAAGGAACTTTATTAGGCAAATTGACTGTATCTAGCCAAGGAGTTATTATTGCAGAATTTGATTTACTAGCTGATACAAATATTAAAAAGAATAATTTATTTGATTATATGCTTAACTTCTTTAAGTTTTATCCTAACCAAATAGAAATGTCTATTACAAAAAAATAAAAACCTCTCTTTTTACAGATTGGTTTTTTATTTTATTATTTTACATTTTCTTTTATGTAGTCAACTACATCTCCTACTGTTACTACTTTTTCAGCATCGCTATCAGGAATTTCTATATCAAATTCTTCTTCTAATGCCATAACTAATTCTACTATATCTAATGAATCAGCTCCTAAATCATCAATAAATGATGCTTCCATTGTTACAGCTGTATCTGCTACTCCTAATTGTTCTACAATAATTCCTTTTACTTTTTCTAATACTTCTTCTGAACTCATAATTTCGAGTTCACCTCCTCTCAAGTTTATAAATGACTCATTCATATTTCATTTATATTATATGTTGTATTATTTGTCAAGTATATTATAAAAATATTTTCATTTTATACTTATTGTTCAAATTCTTCTTTCATTTTATCAACTGCTTTGTTTTCTACAAATTTTTCTGCTTGAATAATAGTATATTCAAATAATAATGCATCACTACTTCCATGTGCTTTAACTACTGGTTTTTTTACTCCTAAAAATAA
>CANRLE010000025.1 GCA_947631385.1 uncultured Clostridia bacterium
AGTTGTAAAAACCTATATGGCACATCATCAAGGACTTATTTTGCTTAGCATTAATAACTTATTTAATGATAATATTCTTCAAAAACGATTTATGAAAAATCCAGAAATGGAAGCGGTAAGTATTTTACTACAAGAAACTATGCCAGAAAAAGCAATTATTACGAAGGAGAAAAAAGAAAAAGTAGAAAAATTAAAATATAAAGATTATGAAAATTATATTCAAACAACCTATAAAAAATTAGATGAAAGAATTACAACAGGCAATGTAATATCAAATGAAAACTATGTTATAGCTATGAATCAAAAAGGGCAAGGATTTAGTCAATATAAAAATATTTATATTAATAGATATAAACCAACAGACGACTATCCACAAGGTATATTTTTCACTATTAAAAATATAAAAACAAAGAAAATAGTAAGTTCTTATTATAACTTTAATGAAAATAAAGAAGAACAATATCAAATAAGTTTTATGCCAGATAAAGATGAACAAGAAATCATTAATGGCAATGTTAAAGCAACAATAACAACAACAGTAAGTTCATCAGTTCCTGTAGAATTACGAAGAATTTTATTAGAAAATCAAGGAAATGAAGAAGAAATTTTAGAAATAACCTCTTATTTTGAACCAGTATTATCAAAAAAAGAGCAAGACTATGCACATCCTGTATTTAATAATTTATTTTTAATTAATAAATTTGATGAAACAACAAATAGCATATTAATTGAGAGAAAAAACAGGGAAGTAACTAGTCCAAAAATGTATTTAGGTGCCAATTTATCCACAAATAGTGAGACAATTGGGGATTTAGAATATGAAATAGATGGAGAAAAATTCATTGGAAGAGGTAATTTGGGAATACCTAACATGGTAAAAAACTCTATACCATTTTCTAAAAGAACTGGACTAGTAACAGAACCAATAGTAGCCTTAAAGAGAACCATTAAGGTAAAACCTCAAGAAGAAGCTGTTTTAGATTTTATATTATCAGTTAATGAAAATGAAGAAAAAGTAGTAGAAAACATCAAGAAATATCAATCAATTCAAAATGTAAGAAAAGAATTTGAATTATCAAAAGCTCGAGTAGAAGCAGAAAGTAGATATTTGAGCATAAAAGGTAGTGATATAGCCATTTATCAAAAAATGCTATCATATATTTTATTTGATAATCCAATTAAATCACA
The DNA here is from genome assembly GCA_947631385.1 of uncultured Clostridia bacterium. GTDB lineage: Bacteria > Bacillota > Clostridia > TANB77 > CAG-508 > CAG-269. The sequence continues at coordinate 1,189 of CANRLE010000025.1, forward strand.
GACATTGAAAAATATCAAAAAGCAGGACAACTATCATCAAAGTGATTTATGGAGATATGGCATATCTGGTGATTTACCAATAATATTACTAAAAGTAAGAAATGTAAATGATGCATATATAATAAAAGAACTTTTGAAGGCTTATGAATTTTTTAGGACTAAATATATGGAAATAGAAATAGTAATTTTAGATGAAGAAAAACATAGCTATGAAAATTATTTGAGAGAAGAAATAGAAAGTGCTATTTTAAACCAGCACATGGGATATTTGAAAAATCAAAAAGGCGGAATTTTTACACTAAGCAAAGGTGAAGTAGATAAAAAAGATATTGAATTACTTGAATTTTTAGCAACTATCATTATAGATAGTGAAAAAGGAAGTCTACAAAATAATATTAAAGAATTGGAAGAAAGTTATCTGGAGAATTATAAAAATATTGGGGAAGAAGTACAAAATCAACAATTTATAGAAGAAGATAAGGATGATATAGACATTTTAGAAAACAAAGACATTTTAAAATATTATAATGAGTATGGTGGATTTTCAGAGGATGGAAAAGAATATTGGATAAAAGTTACAAAAGAAAACAGATTACCTACTGTATGGAGTCATATTTTAGCCAATAACAAATTTGGAACAGTTATAACAGAAAATATGGGAGGTTATAGTTGGTATCAAAATTGTAGGTTAAACAGAATTTCTAGTTGGGAAAATAATCCAAGTTATGATATTCCAGCTGAAATTATTTATTTGAAAGATAGAGAAACACAAAAAGCATGGTCATTAGGATTAAATCCTATGCCAGATGATAGAAATTATAATATTATTTATGGTTTTGGATATTGCAAATATCTTCACAAAAGTGACGGTATTGAACAGGACTTACAAGTATTTGTACCAAAAGAAGATAGCTGTAAAATAGGTATTTTGAATTTAAAAAACACGACACCAAATCGAAAAAAATTGAAATTATATTATTATATAAAACCAGTAATTCGGAGAAGATGAAATTAAGTCTAATGGCTATATAAATGTTGGATTTGATGCCAATAATAATATAGTTGAAGCTAAAAACTTATATAGAGAAGAAATGGAAAAAACGCGAGTTTATATATCTTCAAGTGAAAAAATAAATTCTTATACAGGTGATAAAAATTTCTTTTTAGGTGAAGGTGGTATAGCAAGTCCACAGGCATTAAAAAAGGTATCATTAAATAATCAAAATGGTCTAGGTAAAAAAGTTTGTATGGCATTTGAAATTGAAATCGACTTAGAAAGTTTTGAGAGCAAAGAAATATCATTAATACTAGGTGCTGAACAAGATGCCATGGACTGCAAAAATATTGCTTATAAATATCAAAAAGTAAGTAATTGTAAGCAAGAATTAACTAAAATCAAAAACTTCTGGAAAGACCTACTAGGAAGAGTGCAAGTATATACACCACTAGAATCAACTAATATTTTATTAAATGGCTGGGTAGCTTATCAAATCTTAGCAAGTAGACTATATAGCAGAACTGGATATTATCAATCTGGTGGAGCTTATGGTTTCCGCGACCAATTGCAAGATACAATAGGCTTAAAATATCTAGAACCAGCTTTGTTGAAACAACAAATTATAAAACACAGTCAACATCAATTTATAGAGGGAGATGTTGAACATTGGTGGCACGAAGAAAATCAAAGAGGAATTAGAACTAGATTTTCAGATGATTTATTATGGCTTGTTTATTTAGTAATAGAGTATATTCACTTTACAGGAGATAGAGCTATTTTAGATATTGAAACACCATATTTAAATGGAGCAGTTTTAGAAGATAATCAGGATGAAAGATATGAAAGATATTTGCCGTCAGAACAAAATGGAAGTATTTATGAGCATTGTATTAAAGCTATTGAAAAAAGTTTAAATTTTGGAGAAAATGGATTGCCTAAAATTGGTTCTGGCGATTGGAATGATGGATTTAGTACTGTAGGAAATAAAGGAAGAGGAGAAAGTGTTTGGCTTGGATTTTTCTTAGCATTAATTTTAGAGAACTTTATACCGATTTGCCAACAAAAAAATGATGAGGCATTAGCAAAGAAATATGAAGAAGTTAGAGGTCAATTGAAACGAGCTTTAAATTCTAATGGATGGGATGGAAGATGGTATAAACGTGCTTTTATGGATGATGGTAATGTATTAGGAAGTATGGCAAACGAAGAGTGCAGAATTGATAGTATTGCTCAGAGTTGGAGCGTAATTTCAAATGTTGGAGATAATGACAAGAAATATATTTCAATGGAGAGTTTAGAAAACCACTTGGTGGACAGAGAAAATGGCATTATAAAATTACTGGATCCTCCTTTTGAAAAGGGTAAGTTAGAACCGGGATATATTAAGGCTTATTTGCCGGGAGTAAGAGAAAATGGTGGACAGTATACACATGCAGCAATATGGGTTATTATTGCAGAAACTATACTAGGATTTGGAGATAAAGCATTTGACTTATATCGTATGATAAATCCAATAGAGCATAGTAGAACCAAAGAAGCAAGCCAAAAATATAAAGTAGAACCATATGTCATATCTGCTGATATTTATGGTACAAGCAATTTAGCAGGAAGAGGAGGCTGGACATGGTATACGGGCTCTGCTAGTTGGTATTATAAAGCAGGAATAGAAAATTTATTAGGATTAAAAGTTGAGGAAGGATATTTAAAAATTCAACCATGTATTCCAAGAGAATGGAAAGAATACCAAATTAAGTATCAATGGAAAGATAGCATTTATAATATCTTAGTGAAAAATCCAGATGGTAAAAATGTTTTTGAAAAAGATGTAAGCAAAGTAATATTAAACGGTAATTTAGTTGAGAATTCAATTAAATTAGATGGAAGTAGAAATGTATATCAAATTGAAATAGAATTATAAAAACAAAGAAGACAGGATTTTACAAAATGTAATACCTGTCTTTTTACTATTCAACTGTAACAGATTTAGCTAGATTTCTAGGTTTATCAACATCTAATCCTTTTTCCTTAGAAATGTAGTAAGAAAATAATTGCAAAGGAATAACTGATAGAATAGGAGAGATAAATGGATTTACTTCTGGAATTTTAATTGTCATATTAAACATATTCTTGTCAACATTTTGATTAGTAATAACTAATGTTTTAGCCCCACGAGTTATAACCTCTTGAATATTACTAATTGTTTTTTCTACCAAATTTTTATCTGTCATAATTCCAACTACAGTTATACCATTTTCAATTAAAGCAATAGGACCATGTTTTAATTCACCAGCAGGATAGCTTTCAGAATGTATATAAGAAATTTCTTTTAACTTTAAAGAACCTTCTCTAGCAACAGCTTCATCAATACCTCTTCCTAAGAAGAAAATATCTTTTTCTTGATAAACTTTTTTTGAAAAATCTTTAACAACTTCTGACAATTTTAAAGTTTCATCTATTTTTTTAGGTAAATTCATAATATCAGTTTTTAATTGATTTACAGTAGTAGTATTTCTATCTAATATATCAGCAAAATAAATTGCAAGTAAAGTTATTAGCATAACTTGAGAAGTATAAGCCTTAGTAGATGCAACAGCTATTTCAGGTCCAGCATGTGTATATATAGAATAATCTGCTTCTCTTGTAATAGAACTTCCAATTACATTGCTTATAGCAATAGTTTTTGCACCATTTTCCTTAGATAATTTCAAAGCTGCTATAGTATCAGCTGTTTCACCTGATTGTGAAATAAAAATGCATAAAGTTTTGTCATCTACTAATGGATGTCTATACCTAAACTCAGAAGCAATATCTACTTCAGTAGGAATCTGGCATAGTTTTTCAATTGCATTTTTTCCTACTAGACCAGCATGCATTGCCGTACCACATGCAACAATATATATTTTATTAATTGTAGCTAAATATTCTTTGGTAAATTTTAGCTCTTCAAATTCACATTTAGAAAATTCATTTAATTTAGAACCAATTGTCTCTCTAATAGCAGTTGGTTGCTCGTAAATTTCTTTTAACATGAAATCTTCATAACCATCTTTTTCAGCACTAGAAGCATTCCATTCAATAGTTTGAGTATTTTTCTTTATAATATTTAAATCTTTATCATAAAAGCTAACATTATCCCTAGTTAAAACAGCAAATTCTAAATCATTTAATAAATAGAAGTTTCTAGTGAAAGAAAGAATAGCAGGAATATCAGATGAAATATAATTTTCAGTTTCTCCTTTTCCAATAACTAATGGACTGTCTTTTCTAACAACTATCATGTTATCTGGATAATCTTTGCAAATAACTTCTATTGCAAAACTTCCCTTTAAATCAGAACATGCATTTTTTACAGCTTGTAGAAAACGTAAATCACCTGATTCGTTTTTATAATAATAATGTATTAAATTTGGGATAATTTCAGTATCTGTCTGAGAATAAAAAGTGTACCCATGGTCTGTTAAAAATTTTTTTAGTTCATTGTAATTTTCAATTATACCATTATGAACTACACTAAAAGTTTTGCTATTGTCTAAATGAGGGTGAGCATTTTCTTTTGAAGGTTTTCCATGAGTTGCCCATCTTGTGTGAGCGATTCCAATGGTTCCTTCTAAATCATTGATTCCTTTTAATTGATATAAATTTTTGACTCTTCCTTTGTCTTTCATAACAGAAAGACTGTCTTTTTCAACGGTTGAGATACCAGCTGAGTCATAGCCTCTGTACTCTAACCTGATTAGCCCATTAATTAGAATAGGGCTTGCTTTTTGGTTTCCTATGTAACCTACAATTCCACACATTTTTAAATCCTCCTTTAATTTATATGGAATTGAAAGCATGCAAATAAAAGCTTAAATTTATTAATTTTTGTTACAATATTACTATTGCTTTTTTATTAATAATATGACCTTAAGCCAAAGCCACTAGAGCATCCGCCGAAATTTTCGATAACTCTAGACCTCGTCAACACTATTGTGTCCAGGCGCTATAATAATTTGTAAAATAAATTTGCATTTCTTTCAATCTACTCTATTATATTACACCAAAATGCTAAAAGAAGCAAGTCTTTCAAAAATATTAATTAAATTTAAAATTAACTTTCCCTTACTCAGTAGAAGTATATTAGATATTAAAAGATGTATCGCTTGAATTTCGAGAAAAATAGAACTTGTTATTAAAAAAATGAGGGATGTTCACGATAAATAAGTTATTTTCTTCGTGAAAGCGGCACATTTTTTTAAGTTACAAGTTATTTTTGAACGAAATGAACAAGATACATCTTTTAATATCTAATATACTTCTACCGAGTAAGGGAAAACTAATCTTAAAATTTAATTAAATAATTGAATTTATTACTCTTTTATTATATAATCTAGGCAGAGATAATTAGATTACTTAGTCAAACAGCAATATAAAAAGAAAGGTGTGTGATTAAGCATGAAAAGTGTAGGAATAATTGTTGCAATGGACGAAGAAAGAGAAGCAATTATAAACATCATGAAAGACATAAAAATTGAGCAAATATACAACCTAAGATTTATGGAAGGTACAATACAAGGAAAAAACTGCATATTAGTAAAAAGCGGAATTGGCAAAGTAAACGCAGCAAGAACAACCCAAATTATGATAGGCAAATTTGACATACAATACATCATCAACATAGGAGTAGGAGGTTCAATAAACAACTTACTAGACATAGGGGACGTATTAATAGGAAAACAAGTACTTCAGCACGACTTTGATATCACAGCTTTTGGACATAGTAAAGGATATATTACAGGAGTAGGAGACAAAATTACATGTGATAGAGGCCTAGTAAATGAATTTGAAAAAGTAATCAAATCAATACCAGAAAGAAGCTACAAAATAAAATTGGGAATAATTGCAACAGGGGATATTTTCTGTACAGAGTCATGGATGAAAGACAAAATTCGTGCCAAATTTAATGCTGATGTAGTAGACATGGAATGTGCTTCTATGGCACAAGTATGTTACTTAGACAATATTCCATTTATTGCTATTAGAGGAATATCTGACACACCAAATGGAAAAAATGCAAAAACATTTGATGAAAATGTAAAATTAATCTCAAAGAGATGTGCAACACTATTAAAAGAATTATTAACTAAGTAAAAAGGATAAAGTAAATATGAAAAAAGCAAAAAAAACAACTGAAATTTTATTATTAATATTACTAATTTTATTTATTGCAATTATAATTTTTTATGTACTAATAGATGTAAAAGGCAATGCACCAAAATGGATGAATGATACATGCAAAGTTAAAGAAGAAAATTACATGGAAAGAAAGATATTTATCATAGAAACAGCAAATAAAGAAAAAAAATCTGATACAAAAATACTATACTTTCATGGTGGCTCATATATGGCAGAAGCAAGTGAAAGGCATTGGGAATTCATAAAAAAGCTTGTTGAAGATACAGGTGCAACAGTAATTATGCCAGACTATCCATTAGCACCTAGATACAACTATAAAGATGTATTTAAAATGGTAGAACCATTATATAAAGACATTATAAATAAAATTGACACAAACCAATTAATTATTATGGGAGACTCAGCAGGTGGAGGTCTTGGATTGGCCTTAGAAGAAAAAATAGGAGAAGACGATTTGCCAATGCCTAGAGAGACAATTCTAATTTCACCATGGCTAGATGTTAGATTAGAAAATCCAGACATAGATGAAGTACAAAAAAATGATAAATTATTGAACAAAGACATACTTAAATTAGCAGGAATTTCATATGCAGGTAATGATGGCATAGACTCTTATTTAGTAAATCCAATTGAAGGAGATTTATCAAAACTTAAAAATGTGACCATTTTAATTGGTACTGATGATATTTTGAATCCAGATGTTAAAAAATTAGCACAAAAAGATACTTCAATAGAAGTTAAAGAATATGAGGGAGCAGGACATATTTGGATTATAGACAAAAACAGTAGCCAAGAATTAATAGAAAGTGGATACCAACAAATTTTAGAACTTATAAAATGAGGAGATAAAATTTAAATGAAACAAATGGGATTAACTAATGAAGAAGTAAAACAACGACAAGAAGAAGGTTTGGTAAATTATAATACAGATATACCAACAAAAAGTATAAAAAGGATATTATGGGATAATCTATTTACACTATTTAATTTTTTGAACTTATTTTTAGGAATTGCAATTTTTTTAGTAGGCTCTTATAAAAATATGTTATTTTTAGGTGTAATTATTATAAACACAGCAATAAGTACAATTCAAGAAATTCATGCTAAAAGAGTAGTAGACAAGCTCTCAATCATGTCTAGCAATAAAGCAAGAGTAATTAGAAATGGTGAAAAGCAAGATATACTAATTCACGAATTAGTATTAGATGATGTAGTGGAATTTTATACAGGAAACCAAATTGCTACAGATAGCATTATTTTAGAAGGAGAAGTACAAGTAAATGAATCCATTATAACTGGTGAACCAAATAGTATATCAAAAAAACAAGGTGATACTATTTTATCAGGTAGCTACATTATAAGTGGTAAATGTATTGCAAAAGTAGAGCATATTGGAGAAGATAACTATACTGCTAAAATTTCTAGTGGAGCAAAATATGTAAAAAAGATAAATTCAGAAATTATGGCATCATTAAAAAGCATTATCAAAATCTTAACATTTACTATTATTCCTATTGGATTAGCATTATTTTATATACAATTAAATATAAAAGATGCTACTATGCAAGAAGCAGTAGTAAAAACAGTAGCAGCAGTTATAGGTATGATTCCAGAAGGCTTAGTATTATTAACAAGTACTGTTCTAGCTGTTAGTGTTATTAGATTATCGAAGTCAAAAGTTTTAGTGCAAGAGCTTTATTGCATAGAAACACTAGCAAGAGTTGATACACTTTGTCTAGATAAAACAGGAACATTAACAGAAGATAGCATGGAAGTAAAAGATTTTGTACCTGTAAATACTTCAAAAGAAGAAATGAGTAATTTGTTAGCAAATTTTGCTAAATCATCTGAAGATGAAAATAGTACAATAAAAGCAGTTAGAGAATATTTTTCAAAAATAAATGATGAATTGACACCAACAAAAAAAATTGCATTTTCTTCACAGACAAAATGGTCTGCTATTAGTTTCAAAGAAAAAGGAACTTACTTCTTAGGCGCACCAGAAATTGTAATAGAAAAAGAGAAGTTTTTACAATATAAAGATACTATAGAAGGCTATTCTAAAGATTATAGAGTATTAGCTGTTACTCATTCAAATGATGACATAAAAAATAGTGAGTTAATAGGATTTGTGCTAATACTAGATAAAATAAGAAAAGAAGCAAAACAAACAATAGAATATTTTAAAGAGCAAGAAGTTGATATAAAAATTATTTCAGGAGATAATCCAATAACTGTTTCTAAAATAGCAAAACAAGTTGGAATAGAAAACTATGAGAAATATATAGATATGTCATTAGTAGCAGATGAGGATATAGAAAAAATAGCTTCAGAGTATATAATTTTTGGTAGAGTTTCACCAACTCAAAAAAAGAGCTTAATAGAAGCCATGCAAAAAGCAGGAAAGACTGTTGCTATGACAGGAGATGGAGTAAATGATGTATTAGCATTAAAAACAGCAGATTGTTCAATAAGTATGTCAAATGGAAGTGATGCTGCAAAATCAGTATCACAACTAATATTATTAGATTCTAATTTTGCCTCTATGCCAAAGATAGTAGCAGAGGGCAGAAGAACAATTAACAATATTGGTCGTTCTGCAACATTATTTTTAGTAAAAACAATATATTCTATATTACTTGCAATTATGTTTTTATTTATGAGTGAACAATATCCATTTATTCCTATACAAATGAGCTTAATAAGCACTATAACTATAGGACTTCCATCTTTCTTACTAGCATTAGAACCTAACAAAGAAAAAATACAAGGAAAATTTTTGCGAAATGTTATAGTACGTGCATTGCCAGCAGGATTGACAGTAGGATTAAATATTTTCACTATAACGTTATTAAATAAACATTTTAATATAAGTAGAGAACAATATTCTAGTTTATGTGTTATTGCAACAGGAATTTGTGGAATTATATTATTATTTACTTTAGCAAGAACCAGAAAATCAGAAAAGACTAAATTACCATTTTCTATTTTTCGTTTGTTACTTGCAATAGCAATAACAGGACTATTTATATTAGGATTAACACAATTTGGATGGTGGTTTAATATTGCTCCACTTATGCCAATAATGAATTTAATCATAAAAGTAATCATAATTGCTATTATTAATTTTACAGTATTAACATTATTTTTTGTGTATAACCTTGAAAAAAATGGAAAAACTTTAAATAGAAAAGCATAATTTCAAGGAGGTTGCCAATGGAGACCAGTAATATGAAAAATATGGTAATTTTAAAAAATCTACCATCTAACTTGGTAGAAGAAGCAATTGTCATTTTAAAGTCTAGCAAGAAAGTAAAAAAACTAGAAAAAATAGATAAGAAAAACAACATTGAAAAAATGGAAACAGGAAAAAAAGAAAAAGATTACATTTTAAAAGAAGCTGAAATGTTGATATCAAATTATATATCTAAGCTAGAGAATAATAGCAAAGAAAAAGATAACAAAAAAATGAAAAATAATCATAAATATATAAGACTAAAAAAATATGCATATTTATCTAGTTTTATTATTATTATACAAGCTATATTATTAATTTTAAAATAATGAATAAAACCTCTTTCTTTATCATAAAGATTAATAAACAATCGAAAAGATAACAAAGGAAGAGGTGTTTTTTTATGGAAAGAGTATTAACAGTAGAAGAAAAAATAAGACGAGCAGAAGAAATTTATGAAAGGAGAAAAAGGGGAGAGACAAGACCTGTTGCAAAGGTAACTGTTAATGAAAAAAAGGATATTAAGTTAATTCGAAAAATGCTTATACAAATAGCAATCTGTGTGGCTATTTATTTATTCATCTATACTATTCAAAATAATGAGTATATTTTTTCTAAAGATTTTATTCAAAAAACAAATGAAATATTATCTTATGATACTAATTTTATGGAGTTATATGAAAATATCAAAAATCAAATTACAGGTTTTATGCAAGAACAACCAGATGAAACATCACAGGATGAAGCAATTGGAGGGGCAGAAGAAATACCAGAAGAACAAACTACAGATAATACCGAACAAGGAGAGCAAAGCACAGAAAATCTGTCACAAGAAGAAATAGATATTATGAATATAAAAAATACAGCAACATTTATTAAACCAATAGAAGGTGTAATTACTTCAAAATATGGTCAAAGAGAGACAACAAATGTAAATATTCCTAAAAATCATACTGGCACAGATATAGCAGCAGATTTAGGCACAAAAATAAAATCAGCTACTGATGGTGAGGTGGTATTAGCTTCAGAAGAAGGAGATTATCGGGAAACACTTAAAAATACAAATTGGCGAGGTAAGCATTATTTATGCTCATTGTAATAATTTGTATGTAAAACAAGGAGACAAAATAACACAAGGACAAGAAATCGCAGAGGTTGGTTCTACTGGAAATTCTACACGGACCACATCTACATTTTGAAGTTAGAATTTCAGAAAAGACAGTAGATCCACAGAAAATTTTAGATTTGTAGAGGAGAATTTTAATGCGATTTAGAATTGATTTAAAGATTTTTATTTTTATCATCTTATTTTATTTTACAAAGCAAATACAAATATATGGAATGATAATGTTTTTTGCTATTTTGCATGAATTAGGTCATTTGCTAGCAGGTCTTATGTTAGGAATGAAACCAGAAAAAATGGAAATAATGCCTTACGGTGTGGCAGTATCTTTTCAGTTAACACCAAAAGATTATAATAAAAAAATTAAAAATGGTAATCAATTAGAAATGAAAAAGATATTAGTTGCTTTGGCAGGACCGATTACAAATATAATTATTATTTTAATTATTACACAGTTAAAGCTAAATATTGTATCAACTTTAATGGCTATTTATGCAAATGTATTGTTGTTTTTGTTTAACTTATTACCAATTTATCCATTAGATGGTGGTAGAGTTATGAAAGGAATCTTACATATTTTATTAGGTAAAGCAAAGGCTGAGAAATATACTAATAGATTTTCATTTATCACACTTATAATAGTGACTTTTATGGCTAGCATAGCTGTATATTTATTAGAGAATATTGCTATCTTTTTTATGGTTATATTCCTTTGGATAGTTTTTATTAGAGAAGATAGGATTTATGAAAGAAGAAATAAAATTTATAATTTGCTTGAAAAATCGAATGATGAAGAATTGGTCGTTTCAAGCGATAAAAAAACATGAAATAACATCGTATAACATCTTGACATAATTCAAGAGTGCTGATAGAATGATAATTGCAAATAAGGAATACTAAATATAAAAAAGGAAATAATAACAAAAGAAGGTAGGAGGAACAAAAAAATGAGAAAAAACAAAGGAATAACATTAATTGCATTAGTAATCACAATAATTGTTTTGTTAATACTAGCAGCAGTGAGTATAGCAA
>CANRLE010000026.1 GCA_947631385.1 uncultured Clostridia bacterium
TGAACTAACACCAACACAAGGAATAGATAAACTATCATGAAAAGCTTTTATAGTCGCTACTCCAATTCGTATACCAGTAAAAGAGCCGGGACCTTTATCACAAACAAGTAAATCAATATCTTTCAGAATTAAATTTGTTTGTAAAAAAGCTTGTTCAATCATTGGCATCAAATTTTCAGAATGTGTTCTGCCAGTATTATTATCTAAATTTATAATTAAATTTTTATCTTCTAATATAGAAACACCACAAATGTCACTTGCAGTATCAATGCTTAATATTTTCAAAATAATCCTCCCATTTTTTTTGATTTGTATCTATATTTAAAATTCGAATATTTTCATCATTCTCAATTTTAGTAAATGTAATATGAACAAAATCTTTTGGCAAAGCGTCTTTAATTAACTCACCCCATTCAATAATACAAATACCATTTCCAAAATATTCTTCGCCACCAATTTCGTAAAATTCAGTAACATCTTCTAATCTATAAACATCAAAATGATATATTGTAATATTATTTTTTTGATATTCATTAACAATTGTAAAAGTAGGACTAGAAATTTCATTTTCTAAACCAAAATAAGTTAGAATACCTTCTGTAAATTTTGTTTTGCCAGAACCTAAATCACCAGTAAGGACAATAATATCTTGTTTGCTTAGATGACTAGCAAGAGCTTTTGCAAAGTTTTTTGTATCTTCCTCATTTTTGCAAAGGTACTCGAAATGTTTCATGACATCCTCCTAAAATAATTACTTATTTAATATTATAATATAAAAAAACAAAAAATTCAAATAAAAGCCTTGATAAATTACAAACTATGTAATATAATTGTAACAAATCTGTAACAAAAAAGAAATGAAGGGAAGAGAAAGATGTTAAAATTTGGTTTAGGGCAAGATATAGGTATAGATTTGGGAACAGCAACAGTTATAGCATATGTAAAAGGCAAAGGAATTGTATTAAGAGAACCATCTGTTGTTGCTGTAGACAATAATACTGGAGAAGTATTAGCTGTTGGTCAAGAAGCAAGAAGAATGTTAGGAAGAACACCAGGAAATATAGTGGCAACAAGACCTTTACGAGATGGTGTTATATCAGATTATACAGTAACAGAAAAAATGCTAAAACACTTTATAGGTAAAGTTTGTGGAAAATCACTCTTTGCTCCTAGAATTATGATATGTATCCCTTCACAAGTAACAGAAGTTGAAAAAAAAGCAGTAGTTGATGCTGCTTCACAAGCTGGTGCAAGAAAAGTATATTTAATTGAAGAACCAATAGCAGCAGCTATTGGGGCAGGTATTGATATATCTAAACCATGTGGAAATATGGTAGTAGATATTGGAGGAGGAACTACTGATATTGCAGTAATATCTTTAGGAGGATCTGTAGTTAGCACTTCTCTAAAAATTGCTGGAGATAAATTTGATGAAGCAATTGTAAAATATATTAAGAAAAAACATAATATTATGATAGGAGAAAGAACGGCAGAAGATTTAAAAGTAAATATAGGATGTGTTTTTCCTAAAATACAAGATACTGAAATGGATATTAGAGGAAGAGATTTAATAACAGGACTTCCAAAAACATTAACTATTCATTCAAGTGAAATGATGGAAGCTTTAATAGAACCAGCAATGATGATAGTAGATGCAGTTCATTCTGTTTTAGAAAGAACACCACCAGAATTAGCAGCAGATATTAGTGATAAAGGAATTTATATGACTGGTGGAGGATGCTTAGTAGATGGATTAGATAAACTTTTACAAGAAAAAACAGGAATTAATGTTATGATTGCACAAGATACAGTATCTTGTGTAGCACTTGGAACTGGAAAGGCATTAGACAATTTAGATGTTATGGAAGGAAAAGCAAGAAAATAATTTCAAATGTCGCTATCATTTTTAGCGGCATTTTATCATTTAAGAGAAAGGAAAAGAAAATGGAAAAAGTAGCTTTTATTACATTAGGTTGCAAAGTGAACCAATATGAAACAAATGCCATGATACAACAATTTTTGCAAAAAAAATATGAAGTGGTAGAAGCCACTGAAAAAGCAGATATATATGTTGTAAATACTTGTACTGTAACAAATATGTCAGATAGAAAATCAAGACAAATGCTAAGAAGAGTAAAAGAATTAAATCCAAAAGCCATAGTGGTAGCTTGTGGATGTTATGTACAAGTAGCTAAAAAAGAAGTTGAAAATATCGAAGAAATTGATTTAGTATTAGGTAACAATGAAAAAAAAGAAATAGTAAAAGCAGTAGAAAATTATATAAAAAGTAATAAAAAACAAAAAGAAATTGAAGATGTAATGGAACAAAAGGAATATGTGGAATTAGGAGAAATAACCTATACAGAAAAAACGAGAGCAGTCATTAAAGTGCAAGATGGTTGTGACAGATTTTGCTCTTACTGTATTATTCCTTATGCCAGAGGAAGAGTAAGAAGTAGGAAGCCAGAAAATGTAATTTTAGAAATTAAAAAAATTGCACAACAAGGTATTCAAGAAGTAGTGATAACAGGAATTCATATAGCATCTTATGGAAAAGATTTTAAAGAGCAATATGGTTTAATTGATTTATTGGAAGAAATAAATAAAATAGAAGGAATTAAAAGAATACGTTTAGGTTCTATAGAACCATTATTAATGACAGAAGAATTTGTAAAAAGACTTACAAAACTAGAAAAAGTATGTCATCATTTTCATTTATCTTTACAAAGTGGATGTGATGAAACTTTAAAACGAATGAATAGAAGATATACAATTACTGAGTTTAAAACTATTGTAGAAAGATTAAGAAAAAATTATAGTGATGTTATTTTAACAACAGATATAATAGTTGGATTTCCACAAGAGAGTCAAGAAGAATTTGATAAGACATATAAATTTTTAAAAGACATTAAATTTTATAAAATGCATATATTCAAGTATTCTCAAAGAAAAGGTACGAAAGCTGCTAAAATGGAAGGTCAAATAGATGGAAAAATAAAAGAAGAGAGAAGTAGCAAATTAATTGAACTATCAAATCAAAATCAAAGAATCTATAATGAACAATATATTGGAAAAGAAGTAGAAGTATTAATTGAAGAGAAAAAGAATGGGTATTATCAAGGACATACAAAAAATTATATTTTGGCACTGATAAAAAGTGAAGAAAGTCTAGAAAATCAACTAATAAAAGCTAAATGCATAGAAGCAGAGAATGACCATATTTTGCTAAAAATGGAATGATGTAACAATTCTGTAACAAACTAGTAACAAAGATTTAATATAAAAATCCATAAAATTACTTGATTATTTTAAAAATGTATAGTATAAATAAATTAATAATTTGTATAAAATTACGAAGGAGGAAATAAAAGTGGCTGATTTAGAAGAAAATAAAGTAGAAGGAGTTTTCGGAGGAGTTGAATTTGGTGGTGAAGGACAAGCAAATGCTGGAACTATTAGACAAGCAAAAAGTAATTTACCAACAAAAATAGGTTTCTGGGACAAATTTAAAGCATTTTGGTTACAAGAAATAGACTGGAATAAAGAAATAAAAGTAGAATTAACACCATATCAACAAAAAGTAGAAGACGAAATCAATGAATTCTTACATCAAGAAATTACTTGGCAAAAAGTACATGACTTTTTATTTCAAGAAGTAACATTATTTGGAAAAAATAAATAAAAAATCATTGAAATAAAAACACACAGAGCAAGGATTTAGGGACGGCCCCATAATCCTTGTTTTTTTATTAAAAACTATTGCAAAAATAAAAAAATATGATATAATAAATAGAAATTAAAATATAAAAAGGCAAAAACGAGGACACGGTAAATAATATAATATCTAAAAGAGAGCCAAAGGAAGCTGAAAATTTGGTAAGTAAAAATTATTTATTATCACCTAGTTAGTTACTAGACTGAAATGAAAAAATACAAAAATCAAATTAAGTTTAGTCGTATACCTGCGTTAAAGGAAAATGAGAGAGTGAATTGCATAAAAAAGAAATTCACTAAAATAGGTGGTACCGCGGAACAAAGCTATTTCGTCCTAGTAATAGGATTGAAATAGCTTTTTTGAATTAAGTGAGGATTATGAGGCCGTCCCCAAATACTTAAAAGGAGGAATGAAAATGTATAAGAAAGTAGAATTGAAAGATGGATTTGTAGGAATGGAGAGAGAAGTTGCAAAAACTTGGAAAGAAAAAGACATTATAAAAAAGAACTTTGCAATGAATGAAGGAAAAAGATATTTTACCTTTTATGATGGACCACCTACAGCCAATGGAAAGCCACATGTAGGGCATATTGAAACTAGGGTAATGAAAGATATTATTCCTAGATATAAAGTTATGAAAGGGTATAGAGTAATTCGTAAAGCAGGATGGGATACTCATGGACTTCCTGTTGAATTAGAAATTGAGAAAAAATTAGGAATTTCTGGAAAAGAGCAAATAGAAGATTATGGTGTTGAGAAATTTGTAAAAGAATGTAAGGAAAGTGTTTTCACATATGTATCTATGTGGGAAGATATGACTAATAAAGTAGGCTTTTGGGTTGATATGGATAATCCTTATGTAACATACCAAAATGAATATATTGAATCAGTTTGGTGGGCACTAAAACAAATGTGGGAAAAAGGGCTTTTGTATGAAGGACATAAAGTTATGCCATATTGTCCAAGATGTGGAACAGCACTTTCTTCTCATGAAGTGGCACAAGGGTATAAAGATGTAAAAGACATGACATGTATTGCTAAATTTAAAGTAAAAGATGAAGATAAATATATTTTGGCATGGACCACAACACCATGGACTTTGCCATCAAATCTAGCATTATGTTTAAATAAATCATATGAATATGCAGAGGTAAAAGCTAATATAGGAACTGATGATGAACCACAATATGAAACTTATATTTTAGCAAAAGATTTAATAGAAACAGTATTAAAAGAAACACCATATGAGATATTGAAAACTTATAAAGGCGAGGAATTACTTGGAATGAAATATGAGCAATTAATGCCATTTGCCAAAGTAGAAGGAAAAGCTTTTGAAGTAATACATGGAGACTATGTAAATTTAGAAGATGGTACTGGAATTGTTCATATTGCACCTGCTTATGGTGAAGATGATAGTCTTGTTTCAAAGCAAAATGGAATTACTTTTATTAATTTAGTAGACAAATCTGGTAAATTTGTAGAAGAACTAAAGCCATGGGCTGGAAAATTTGTAAGAGACTGTAGTGAAAGTATATGTGAATGGTTAAAACAAGAAAACAAATTATTTAGTAAAGAAAAACATCTACATTCTTATCCACATTGCTGGAGATGTGACACACCACTTTTATATTATCCAAAAGAAAGTTGGTTTGTTGCAATGAGCAAACTAAGGGATGAATTAGTAGATAATAATAACAAAGTTAATTGGTATCCAGATACTATTAGAACAGGAAGATTTGGAAAATTCTTAGAAAATGTAATTGACTGGGGAATTTCAAGAGATCGTTATTGGGGAACGCCACTTCCAGTTTGGACTTGTGAAGATGAAAATTGTGACCATCAAGAATGTATAGGTTCTATTAAAGAATTAAAAGAA
This sequence comes from uncultured Clostridia bacterium, assembly GCA_947631385.1. GTDB lineage: Bacteria > Bacillota > Clostridia > TANB77 > CAG-508 > CAG-269. Next base: position 5,595 of record CANRLE010000026.1, read on the forward strand.
AAAGGAATTGACGTACCAGAAGATATTGAACTTCATAAACCATATATTGATAATGTATATTTGAAGTGTCCAAAATGTGGAAAAAAGATGCACAGAGCAAAAGAAGTTATTGATTGTTGGTTTGATTCTGGTTCTATGCCTTTTGCACAATGGCATTATCCATTTGAAAATAAAGAAATGTTTGATAACAATTTCCCAGCTCAATTTATTTCAGAAGCAGTTGACCAAACAAGAGGATGGTTCTATACATTAACAGCAGTAGGAACAGCTTTATTTAATAGAACTCCATTTGAAAATTGTATTGTGCTTGGTCATGTATTAGATGAAAAAGGTCAAAAAATGTCTAAATCTAAGGGAAATGGTGTAGACCCAATGACATTATTAGATACAGTTGGTGCAGATGCAACTAGATGGCATTTCTATACTGTAAGTGCCCCATGGTTGCCAACAAGATTGGGATTAAACAATGTGCAAGAAACTCAAAGAGGATTTTTAAGTACATTATGGAATGTGTATTCATTCTATGTTTTGTATGCTGAAATCGATCAATTTAATCCATTAAAATATAAAAATTTCAAACCAAGTAATGTTATGGATAGATGGATTATTTCAAAATTAAATACTCTAGTAAAAGAAGTAGATGATAAATTAGAGCATTATGATATTACATCTGCAGCATTGCAAATAGAAGCTTTTACAGATGAACTTTCTAATTGGTACGTTCGTAGAAATAGGGAAAGATTTTGGGCACAAGAATTAACAGACGAAAAAATAGGAGCTTATTGTACTTTATATCAAGTATTGACTACTTTAATAAAAGTAGCAGCACCATTTGTACCATTTATGACAGATGAAATTTATCAAAATTTAGTAGTAGGATTAGATAGTCAAGCACCAGAAAGTGTTCATTTATGCTTGTGGCCAGATGTAGATGAAACAGCTATAGATAAAAAATTAGAAACAGAAATGGGATTAGCATATCAAGTTGTAAAATTAGGAAGAAGTGCTAGAAATGCAGCTAATATAAAAAATAGACAACCACTTTCTAAAATGCTAATTTCTATAAATACTTTACCAGAATATTATGCAGATATTGTAAAAGAAGAATTAAATGTAAAAGAGATTGACTTAGGAGCTGAAATGTCAGACTATGTTAATTTTGAAATTAAGCCAAATTTACCAGTATTGGGAAAAGAGTATGGAAAACTAATTCCAAAAATTAAACAAGAAATTGAAAGCAAAAATCAGATGGATTTGGCAAATAAGGTAAGAAATGGCGGAACAGAATATATAGAAATTGATGATACACAAATTGGACTAAATGCAGAAAATTTATTAGTTACAATGCAAGGAAAAGAAGGATTTGCATTTAGTGGTGAAGGTGAAATAGGTGTTGTTTTAGATACACATATTACACCAGAATTGAAAGAAGAAGGTTATGTAAGAGAAGTTTTATCAAAAGTACAAAATATGAGAAAGGATAAAGGTTTTGAAGTGCTAGATAATATACATCTTTATGTAGCTGATAATCAAATGCTTGAAAAAGTAATTCAAAAAAATGAAAAATTGATTAAGCATGATACTTTAGCTGTTGATGTGCTTTATAATGTAGAAAGAGATACTTATACAGAAACTAATATTAATGGGGAAAACTTAAAAATAGATGTAGAAGTAGTAAAATAATTCAAATTTGCCTTTTTGTTCAAAATATCTTGACAGTTTACAATAATAGGGATAAAATAGAATAGGTAGGAAAAATATATTAATTAAAACTGATATATATTTTATTCGAACATTGAAAATTAAATAAGAAAGAGGTGTATGATTATGAACATTGTAATCATAATCGCCGCTGTCTTAATCTCATTAGCAATAGGTATGGTAGGAGGAGTAGCATACCGTAAAAAAGTTGCAGAGTCTAAAATTCAAGGAGCAGAAAACGAAGCAAAAAGACTAGTTGATTTAGCCAAAATAGAAGCTGAAAATCTAAAAAAAGAAGAAATTTTCAAAGCTAAAGAAGAAATTATGAATAGCAGAAAAGAGTTAGATCAAGAGATTAAAGAAAGAAGAGGCGAAGTACAAAAACAAGAAACAAGATTAATGCAAAAAGAAGAAAACTTAGAAAAACGTGAAGAAAATTTTGAAAAGAAAGAGCAAGAAGTAGACAAAGAACTACAAGAAATTGAAAAAAGAAAAGATGAAATTGAACAACTACATAATCAAGAAATGGTAGAACTTCAAAGAATTGCATCTTTAACACAAGAAGAAGCAAAAGCAAAATTATTAGCTGAAATGGACAAAGAATTAACAATAGAAAAAGCTAATTTAATTCGTGAAAAAGAGCAAAAGGCTAAGGAAGAAGCAATAAAAAATGCAAAAGAAATTCTAAGTTATGCTGTACAAAAATGTGCGGCAGACCATTCACAAGAAACAACAGTATCTATTGTAGCCCTTCCAAACGATGACATGAAAGGAAGAATAATAGGTAGAGAAGGAAGAAACATAAAAGCATTAGAAACATTAACAGGAATTGATTTAATAATTGATGATACACCAGAAGCGGTAGTTTTATCAGGATTTGACCCATTAAGAAGAGAAGTTGCTAAAATTGCTCTAGAAAAATTAATTGAAGATGGAAGAATACATCCAGCAAAAATTGAAGAAATGGTAGAAAAAGCAAAAGAAGAAGTAGATACTACAATAAAGGAAGAAGGAGAAAGAGCAGTATTAGAAACAGGAGTAATAGGATTACATCCAGACATTGTAAGACTAATAGGAAAATTAAAATACAGAACAAGTTATGGACAAAATGTCTTAAACCATTCTATTGAAGTTTCTAACTTAGCACGAATAATGGCAGAAGAATTGGGGTTAGACCCTAAACTAGCAAGAAGAGCAGGACTTTTACATGACATTGGAAAAGCACTAGACCATGACATGGAAGGAACACATGTTGAAATTGGTGTAGACATTCTTAAAAAATATAAAGAAAATCCACTTGTTATTAATGCAGTTGAAGCTCATCATGGAGATGTAGAACCACAATCATTAGAAGCAGTATTAGTACAAGCTGCTGATGCAATTTCTGCATCAAGACCGGGAGCTAGAAGGGAAACTTTAGAAGCATATATTAAGAGATTACAAAATCTTGAAGAAATAGCAGACTCATTTGAAGGTGTAGAAAAATCCTTTGCAATACAAGCTGGAAGAGAAGTTAGAATTATAGTAAAACCAGAAAAAATATCAGATGATAGAATGACAGTTTTAGCAAGAGATGTTGCAAAGAAAATCGAAAGCGAAATGGATTATCCAGGACAAATCAAAGTTAACATGATAAGAGAAACAAGAGTTATTGACTATGCTAAATAAAATAAAGAAGTTACGTTATTTAACGTAGCTTCTTTACTTTTTTAGAGATATATAGTATGATATTAAAAAACAGAAAGAAGGGATTAAATGAAGATTTTAGCTGTAGGAGATTTAATTGGAGCAACAGCAATAAAAGAACTAAAAAATAAATTAATAAAAATAAAAAAAGAAGAACAGATAGATTTTGTTATTGTAAATGCAGAAAATGTAGCAGAAGGAATGGGAATAACAGAACAAAACTTTAAAGACATATTAGCATTAAACATTGATGTAATAACAATGGGAAATCACACATGGGGTAAAAAGGATATCTTTAAATTTATTGACCATCCTAAACTAATTAGACCAGCAAATTATGCAAAAGGAGTAGTAGGAAAAGGATATAATATTTATACTTGCCAAGACAAAAAGATAGCAGTTATTAATTTAATTGGAAGAGTAGATATTAATGTATTATCTGAAAATCCATTTATAATAGCAAAAGAATTAATAGCAAAATTACAAAATCAAGTAGATATGATTTTTATTGATTTTCATGCAGAAGCAACGGCAGAAAAAATAGCTATGGGATATTTTTTAGATGGAAAGGTAACAGCTGTATTTGGAACTCATACTCATGTACAAACAGCAGACGAAAAAATTCTACCAAAAGGAACTGCATATATAACAGACATAGGAATGACTGGACCTAAATATTCAGTAATTGGAATGGATATTGAAACATCCATAAAAAGATTTGAAACAACTTTACCTGAAAGATATAAAATAGCAACTGGAGAGTGTATTTTTAATGGTGTTATATTTGATGTAGATGATAATAATAATAGGGTAAAAAGTATAAAAAGATTATATGAATAGAAAATTAAAGGGTTGCTGTCGAAATGAAAAAAATATTGCGATGAAATTACCTAAAAATTTCCAAAAAACACTTTACAAATATTTCCAAATAATGTAAAATGAACATCGTAAAAGTTGCAACAAAAAAATAAAATTATTAGGAGGCAAAAGAAAATGGAAATTTTAAAAATTTCATCAAAATCAAATCCTAATTCAGTCGCAGGAGCAATCGCTGGATTAGTAAAAGAATCAAACAAAGCAGAAATGCAAGCAATCGGAGCAGGAGCACTAAATCAGGCAGTAAAAGCAGTGGCAATAGCAAGAGGATTTGTTGCACCGGCAGGAGTAGATTTAGTTTGTATACCCGCTTTTGCAGAAGTAGAAGTTGAAGGAGAAGATAGAACAGGTATAAAACTAATTGTTGAATCGAGAACTTAAAAAATAAATATTAAATTAAGGGCGAACTTCAAAAGATAAATTTGAAATTCGCCCTTTTTTAAAAACTAATTCATTTTTTCTTATATTATTTACTGTAAATATCTTGAAAATTAATTCAATTTAATATATGATAGCAAAAGAATAGAGGTGGAACATGAAATCAAATTGGACAAAATATATTTTTATTATATTTGTAATTGTCATTTTATTATTTGCTATATTTAAAATGAGGCAAGATGAAGAAGAAAAACAAGAATTAGAAAGCAGCAATACACAAGAAGAAAAAATCACAGAGCTAACATTAGGAATTGCACGGCATGGATACAATAAATCCAATTCTAAGCAATAATAAAAATGTACAAGATATTTCCAAACTAATTTATGATCCACTAATTACTTTAACAGCCGATTATAAAGTAGAATCATGTTTAGCCAAAGAATGGGCAAAACAAAATGATAATTCTTATCTAATAAAATTACGAGAAAATGTTAGATGGTCAGATGGTCAAAAATTTACAGCAGAAGATGTCAAATTTACAATTGAACGATTACAAGAAGTATCATCAATATACTCATATAATGTGCAATATGTATCAGGAATTGACATCGTAGATGACTATATGGTAATTATTTATTTAGATAGAGAAGTACCTTTTTTTGAATATCAATTAACATTTCCTATTTTATCAAAAGACTATTATGAAGGACAAGATTTTGCAAATACAGAAAAAAATAATGCACCAGTAGGAACAGGAAAATATGTTATAACAGAAGTTCAGCCATCTTATCTTATATTAAGCAAAAACACGAGTTGGTGGAACAAAGAAAAAAATCTAACAATAGAAAAAATAACAGTAAATCTATATTCTTCAGTAGGAGAGCTATATAACAGTTTTAAAATAGGAAATATTGATTTAATTGCAACAGCAAATGAAAATTTACAACAATATATAGGTACAATAGGATATAGTGCAAAAGAGCTGAAAGGGAGAGAGCATACATTTTTAGCTTTGAATACTAAAAATTATTTCTTAGGAAAGCAAGAAGTTAGAAAAGCGATATCTTATTCAATTGACAAAGAGAACATTGTATCAAGTGTATTAAACAACAAATGTCATACAAGTAGTTTTCCATTGGATTATGGAAGTTGGCTATCACAAGGGCAAGATGCTAGTAGTGGATACAATGTAGAGCAAGCAAAAGAAGTATTAACGGCAGGAGGATGGAGCTATCGTTCAGGAACTTGGCAAAAAACAGAAAATTATAGAACTCAAAGAATAGCTCTCAACTTATTAGTAAGAGCAAGTGATTCTTCTAAAGTAGCAGTAGCGGAAAACATCAAGCAACAATTAGCAAATCAAGGTATTCCAATAAATGTTGTACAAGCATCTGATGAGCAATATAATAATCAAATAAACAGTCGAAATTTTGATATCGCATTATGCAGCATGACACTTTCTCCAAGCCCTAATTTAACAACATATTTAGGAGGAGGAAATATTGCTAATTACACAAATGAAGAAGTAAACAACATTATGAATGAAGTTAAAAATACAACCGATGAAAATATTTTAAAAGAGAAATATGCAAGACTAGTAGAAATTTATAAATCTGATGTTCCTTATATTAGTTTATATAATAATAAATACACCGTTGCCTATAACTCAGGACTAGTAGGTGAAATAACACCAAATTGGTTTTATCAATTTTATGGAATAGAAGGATGGTATAAATAAAAAATATAAAAAAGTCTTGACAAAACAAATTTTTGATATATAATAAGTTTATCAAACAAAAGTTCAATTAATTTAAGGAGGAAAATTTATGGGAGAAAATACAGAAAAAAAGAAAGCATTAGAAATGGCGATGAGTCAAATAGAAAAACAATTTGGAAAAGGTTCTGTTATGAAACTAGGAGAATTTAAAGCAATGGAAATAGAAGCAATACCAACAGGAGCTTTAAGTTTAGACATAGCATTAGGAATAGGAGGAGTACCAAGAGGTAGAATTATAGAAATATATGGTCCAGAATCTTCTGGAAAAACAACATTGGCATTACATGTTATTGCAGAAGCACAGAAAATGGGAGGAGAAGCAGCTTTTATAGATGCAGAGCATGCTTTAGACCCTGTTTATTCAAAAAAATTAGGAGTAGACATTGACAATCTAATCGTATCACAACCAGATACAGGAGAACAAGCATTAGAAATTACAGAAAGTTTAGTAAGAAGTGGAGCATTAGACGTTATAGTAGTTGACT
>CANRLE010000027.1 GCA_947631385.1 uncultured Clostridia bacterium
TTGTATATTCATTTCCTGTTTTTGAAAATGTTACTTTTATCTTTCCTTCTTCTCCATCTGTTGCTTGTGCCTCTATCTCATCATTTTCAAATTCTTTTTTTAAGTCTTCTGCACTTATTTTAGTATTATCTCCTGTTTCCATCTTCTTAGATTTTACTGCCATATATGCTAATTGAATTTGTTCCTTTTCATGTGCTTGTTCTGTTTTATTTTTTGCTTTGTTTGCTTGTGTTAATATTCCATTTTCTCCTGTTAGTGTTGCTATACTTACTGCTGCAAGTATTAGTAATACTATTATAGTTATTACTAATGCGATTAGTGTTATTCCTTTGTTTTTTCTCATTTTTCTTCCTCCACTTCTTTTGTTATTATTTCCATTTTTATACTTAGTATTCTTACATATGTTATTCTATCAATGTGATTGAATTATGTCAAGATGTTATACGACATTATTTCATATTTATACTGTTAAATACAGTAAAATAGATAGCAATTTTGATTTTTTTCGATAATTATGGTATAATTAAATGTGTATGAGTAAGGTGGTGAATTTAAATGGGTAATGTAATAATATCTCAGAAAGAAATAAAAACATTAGCAAATATTTATGAATTAACGCCAGAAAACTTACAGATAATTAAAAACTTATTTGATAAAGGAATCTCAACAAGGCAAATTTACTTAAACTTACCAGAAACATTAAGAAGAGATATGCAAATAATAGAACTATGTGCAAAATATATAAATCAATCAACTTTAAAAAGTACATTAAATCTTGTAATAGAACAAACTGGGATGGAAAAAGTTGAATTCCTTAAAATTGCAAATAAATATCATCCAAATTTAGTTTGTAAATACATAAAAAATAACAAAGTCGAAATTGAAAAAATAAATCAGCTTATTGCTGAAAATCCTGATATTTACCAAATTATAGCTTCTAGTCAAGTATATAGTCAGGAAGAAAAAAATAAAATTTTTGAAACTTCACCTAAATGGATAAAAGAAGGAAAACCAGTTCAATATATATCTTTAGAAACAAATGTGCAATTTACAGGAAGAGAAGACTATTTAAAATTAGTACAGGCTTATTTAGATGAGGATTCTTCTATGATAAAATTTTGCTCAAAATATCATATAGATAAAGACGATTTTAATAAAGTTCTCAACATTTTAGCAGGTGAAGACAAAGAATTAGGTGAAAAAATTGAACAAGTAAAAGAGCATGCACAAAAAAGATATATTGCACTTATGCAAGATTTTATTAATAAAATAATAAGTGGTGAATTAGATATCAATCAAATAATTAGTGTATCGAAAGGAAGAATTAATGGTTGGGATTTTTTAAATAGTTCATCTTTTGTAAATAAAGAACAACACCAGAAATTACTACAAAAAATGTTAGCTGAATTTAATCATGGTTATAAAGAAGTACGTAAAGATAAAATGTATTCACAATATAGTTTACCTGTAATTGGTGGAAGTTCAATAGAACAATTAGGTATGTGGTTTGATAAAGGAAAAGGACATCCACTTGAAGATATATATAATGCTTTAGGATTAATTCATGGTAGATTGGCATATACTACTGGTACTGATAAAATACAAGCATATTCATTAATGAAAAAAGCTAAATCATATGGTGGAGATGCTTCCAATAAAAAAATATTATTATCATTTTTTGAAAACCCAGAAACTAAACAACGAATAAATATTACGGAAAAAAATTTGAACGATGCTCTAACTATTATAAAAGCTAATAAAAAGCTTCCATCACATAAATTAACAATTTTAATAATAAGGGATATCGTATATGGTAGAATTTCAGAAAGTGAAATTACAGAAGCATATATGACTGTAAAAACAAAAGAATTAGAAGAAAAAGCTAAACAAGAGAAAAGAAAAGCAAGTATGTCAAAAGTAAAATCTGTAGACGACTATATAGGCTTTATAAATAATAATGATATTAAAAGAGATTGCTCACCTCTTATAGAGTAAGCAATTTCTTTTTTTTTTGTCAAAAACTATTGCAAAGGTCGAATTAGTTATGGTATAAATATAGTAAATATGTATAATAAACATTACATAAAATTAAAATGTAGTAATTACGATGGTTTTCTCCTAGAAACAATTTAGTAAAAATCATAAATTTTCAGATATTTAAAAGATGAATTGTAAAAAATAATAACAAGTTCATCTTTTTTTTAATTTTATAATAACAATAAAAAATTTAAAGATGAAAAATTAAAAGCTAATAATCAAATGGAATGGGTTGGTAAAATGAATTGCATAAAGTAATGTGCAGAAGATAATTTAATTAGAGATTTTGAAAAAGAAACTCATACCTTATTAGATGCAGAACAACAAATAAAACGAGAAGGTAGAGAAAAAGATTTTGATTTAATGTTATAAATATTCCCCTTATTTTATAAGATAAAATAAGGGGAGAGTTCATTTTTTAATATAATCATAACCATTATTTTATATATAGAATTACACGAAATCCGTTTAACTCACTACATCCATTGTCTCCCGTCACTGCACTTCCTAATCTTATTGCAACAGAAGGATTAGATGAATCTGCACAGCCACCTCGTCTTACAATATGCCCATTTTTAGTCTTTTCCGTTGTCCATTCCCACATATTTCCAGCAAAATCATATATATTGTTTGCTTTATTTCTTTCTGATATTCCAGTTGCTAATTCTATTACCTCTTGTTTTCCTTCATTCTTCCTTCCTTCTGGTACTAAAAAGCTTCCTCTACAGTACTTAGTAGGAAATACAGATTCTCCTGATGGAGCAAAGTCTCTTTCTCCAATTGCGTATAAACCATTTATCTCATAGCCACCTGCATATAAGAAATTCCCCCAACTAGAACTATCTTCGATATCAAATCCACTATTGTCAAGCCATGTAGTAATAGTATCCCATGCGTATGAATCCATAAGGCGTGACATGACATTTTGTGAAACAACATTGCCTGAATACATTTCCTCTGATAATTTTTTTGCATTATCCCAACTTATAAAATTCCATGGTTGTAATCCTTTTTTTATAGATAATTTTCCATCAGTTGTATTCCTTGTTTCCTTATTAGCTATATAGGTACTATTATTTTCATATTCTTTACTTTCCTCTACACCTGTTTCATACCTTCCTACATAAAATCCTTCATATAGGTTTACACTGGCTATTCTTTCATTTAATTCTTCTTCATCTGTCCAATCATCATATTTAGTATAAGAGTCAATATCTGAACCTAGGTTTTTATTTTGTGCATATTTTAATTTTACACCATCAGCTGGTATCCATACAAATTCATTTCCATCTGCATCTATTATTACTAGCCCATCATTTACCGAATCTTCTCCATCAATTTGTGTAGGAGCAAATCCTGCGGGTATTGGTACTTCTTTTCCATTTTTATCAATATATGTTGTGTTCTCAAGGTTCGTTATTGCTTCTGCCATTGCTAATTTTCTCTGTTCCTCAACTGTCGCAATTTTTGTTTCTTCTTTTGCTCTTTGAGCTTGATTTAATATTCCATTTTCTCCTGTTAGTGTTGCTATACTCACTGCTGCTAGTATTAGCAATACTATTATTGTAATAACCAATGTAATTAGTGTTATTCCTTTGTTTCTTTCCATTTCAAATTCCTCACTTTCTTCCGTTTTAATGTTATGTAATTTTGTTTATACATGTTTACTATATTTATACCACAATTGATTTGATTTTTGCAATAGTTTTCAACAAAAAAATAAAATTATTTTAAAGAAAAGTGTCGAAAAATGCGATGAATTATGTGTAAAAAAGTATTGTAAAAGAGAAAAAAATGTGTTTTAATAAGAGATACAAATGCAATTGTTTAAAAATTGCAAATTTTAAGTTTTTAACTAAAAAAAGATTTTAAAATCTAAATTTAAAACTTTATTCAAAAGTAGACTAAAAAATTTTTTAAACCGTATTATCTAAATTTTTTAAAAATAACAATATAGATGAAAATTAAATTCAAAAAAAATTAAATCGAAAAAAATCCATAAGAAAACTAAAAATGAAAGCAAAAAAGAAAGGAGTGTAAATATACATATTTTAAACAGTTGTATTAATAGTAAAAATATACTATGAAGGTATTGAAAAATAAAAATCAATTTAGTATAATAAAGGAGGAATAGATATCGAAAAAGAAAAACGAATATTACCACTAACATCGGATATAGTATTTAAGAAAGTATTTTCCAGAGAAGGAAACGAAGACATATTAAAAGCACTTTTAGAAGCAATATTAGATATAAAAATACAAGAAGTAGTGGTAAGAAATCCAGAATTACCAAGAAATATGTACGATAGTAAAGCAGGAGTATTAGATGTAAAAGTAGAAATAGATAAAGAAAAAATTTGCGACATTGAGATGCAGGTAAAAGATTTGAAAAATATAGATAAAAGAAGTACATATTATATGACAAAATTGTTATCAGACGAGCTAAAGAAAAGTGAAAAATATACACAAGTAAAAAATACAATAGTAATAAATCTACTAAACTTTGAATTTTATAAAAGAAACAGTTATAGAAGTATAGCACATATGAAATTTGAAAAAACAAGAGAAAATGAGTTTGTAGATATGGGGTATATCAAGGAAGAAGAGGTAGCGACAAATGATTTAGAGATGCACTTTCTAGAAATACCTAAATTTGTGAAGAAAAACCCAGGAGCAAGAACAAAGTTAGAACAGTGGCTGTGGTTAATTGCTGGTAGGAGGGAGAAATTAAAGATGGCTAAAAAAGAAAATAAAGAGATAAAAAAAGCCATAGATATAATAGATGAGATGAGTATGGATGAGAAAGAATGGGAACTATACGAATCAAGGCGACTAGCAATAATGGATTATAATACAGGTATTGAAGAAGCAAAAGAAGAAGGATATAATAAGCGGAAAAGAAGAAGGATATGATAAGCGGAAAAGCGGAACGGAACAGAGCAAATGCGAAAACAAAAATTAGAAATTGCAAAAAAATTGCTAAATAAAAATATGACGATAGAAGAAATAAGCGAAATAACAGATATAGAAAAGGAAGAACTAGAAAAGTTAGATAAAAAACTATTTTGAGACATAATGATTTTGGGAACGGCAGGCAGGCTAAGAATTTAATTACCAAATAAGGATAGGGTTGTTCCCAAATCCTTATTAATTATCTATATTAAATATAAAGTTGGGCGAAATCCACTATATTCGTTGGAAAAGTCTGGTGAGTAGCTGTCACGGTAAAAAGCTGGAATGCTACTGGCACCTACACAAATTGATTTCCCTCTGCTACAATATTATCTTTGTTTTCTTCTATATCTTCATCATTGTCTGATATTACTAGTCCATATTCTACATTGTTACATCCTGGCACTATGCAAAATCCTACTGGTATTATCGCTGTTCATTATTTGCATATGTTTGGTTTTTGGTGAGTGCTTTTACTCCTGCTTCTATTGTTAAGTCTTCTGCTGTTATCTTTGTTGCTTTTATTAATGGTATTTTTTTTCAAATTACCTTATATACAAATACCAAAAATTTTAATAACAGCAAAATTTACAAAACTATAAAAATCTTATATGAAAAAACAAAAATACTTAAAATAGACATATTTTTTAATATGTTTATTTTTTTATAAATAAAAAATGGCATTTTATAAAAATAATAAAAAAGAAAAAATCTAAGATGATAAAATTCAAATGAAAAAATGAGGTGAGAAAATGATAGATAAAATCTGTATGTTTCTGACCAATAGAATAAGAAAAGAAATGCCAGAAATAGATGATGAAAAAGCAGAAGTTATAAACTATGGACTTCAAAATATTGTAGGAGAAATACCAAAAATATTCATAATGCTTGCAGTTGCATATGTATTAGGGATTTTTCCATTAGCTTTATTTACCTTTATAGCATTATATCCATATAAAGGAGCTTCTGGTGGTGTTCATTTAAAGACACATATAGGTTGCATAATTTTTACAACAGTATTTTATTGTTTTATTCCATTTATATCAAAACAATTTATATTATCTGATGTGGTAAAATATATTACTATTGTACTTATATGGATATTTGGAATAATTATGATAAAACTTTATGCACCTGCAGATACAGAAGATGTACCAATATTAGCTAAGAAAGACAGAAAAAGAAAAAGAAATGCTTCATATATTACTTTTTCTATTGGTTTACTAGTAGCTGCAATTATTAATAATAGTACAATTTCAAATATACTAATATTAGCTAATTTTTTTCAAACAATAATGATTACTAAATTTATATATAGACTTACAAATAGTAAGTATGGATATGAAGTATATAGTGATACTTCAACTGAAATAGGATAATACTAAAATATGTTAGTATTATAAATTTTTTACAAAGGAGGAATAGAAATGTTAAAATTTTTAGCAAAAACAGCAGAAAAATATGCAAAAATGACTAATACTGCATGCTTTGTAGTTTGGGTATTCCATCAACCAAAAATGCCAGCTAGCATGATAAAAAAAGACTAATTAAAATTGGTGAAAATAGTACGAAAAAATATTTTTGCCAATAATAACTTAAAAGTTATATTTATACAATCCAACAAAAAACAGCTTTTCGAAAGCTGTTTTTTGTAATATTATTAATAATATATTTCTAATTGTTGAGAGAAAAAAGTATCTGTTTTAGAAGTATATAAATTTATATTGTTATTTTTCTTGATAATTTTACGAACTTCCCATAAACCTAATCCCATATGATTTTCTTTTTCTGAAATACCTTTTTCAAATATTTTATCAGTATTGACATCTTTATTTTTATAAGTATTTTCAATAATAATTAACTGCCTAGAATTTTTTACATCATCTCTAAAAGTTAAATTAATTATTTTTTCTTCGCATTCAGCACTTGCCTCTATAGCATTATCTAAAAGTATACCTAAAATTCTAGCAAATTCATATATTTTCATTTTTAAATTAGATAAATCTAAGAGGATGGTTATATTTACTTTGATATTTTTAGAATCTGCTTCATTATACTTTTTAGTTAATAAATTATAAATACCATCATTATTTATGATATCTGGATTTAAAATATATAAATTATTAACCCTTTGGCAATCATCTTCTAACTGTAAATAGTAATTTTTTAAACCCTTCATATCTTCTGTTCGAATATATCCACCAATAGTTGTAACAATATTATCAAAATCATGTTTAAAACCACGAACATTATCATGTAAAATATGTAATGTATTATTATATTCCTCTGCACTTTCTAACTTTTTAGTAGTTAAAGACAACTTCATTATACTGGTTAAACTATAAATACTTAGTCCCAAATAAACGAATAAAGAAATAAAACTAAAAAATGTAATAAATAAAGGTAATGTATCTATATAGTATTTTGTTACAATAGAATTAATTATTAAAGTCATAAAACCTATAATAAGATTTGAAAAAATTATTACTTTATTTTTGGTGCTAATATCTTCAATAAAATTTACGTTTAAATTACACAAATGTATAATTAAAATAACCACAAAAACAAGTGCATACATTATAATATTATAAGAAATTCTATAAATTGGAATAGCAATTAATGTATCTGCAGTGATATGTAAAATTGTTAGAAAAGGGTTAGATATTAAAATGCCTAATAAACTAAAGATAATAGGTGGTAATATGGTAGCAAAAATACATTTTAGTAAATTCAAATCTAATAATTTATAAATTAATATTGCTATTACAATGTAGTTAACAAATGTATTAAATGGAATAGGCAAATAATTCATAGTAAGAAAAGCTTCTATAGAAATTACAGAGACATAGATTATTTTTTGCTTTTTACTAAGGCTTAAATTTAGTACTGAAGAAAATATCAACATACATAAGTAATTTTCAATAAACAAAAATGGCAATGATAAAATATTGATTAACCATTCATTTGGTGTACTAATTGCTATCCAAATATTATTTAAAATATCCATAATTTTTCAAAACCTCCATAAAATCTTTTTTATACTTTGGACCAATATCACAAGTATTATTATCCATAAAAGTAATAATACCAGAAACAGGTTCAACATTTTTAATTTGATTTACATTAACAATAAACGACTTATGACATCTAACATAAGTTTCCGGTAATTTATCTTGAAACTTATTAAAAGAACTGTAAGTATCATAATCACGTGAAGAGGTATGAAAAACTAATTTCATACCATCTCTTTTCACATATTGAACCTCAGCTTCATCAATAATAGTATTCTTATTATCAATCTTAATATACTTTTTTGTAACTTCATTAGCATCATTAAACAATCTGTGAATAGTATCCTCTAATCTGTCCATAGTAATAGGTTTAGGGAGATAATCAAAAGTTTTATACTTATATGCAACCATAGCATATTCCAAATGACCAGTAGTGAAAATTATATAAGCATTATTCTTTCTTTTTCTAATTTCCTCAGCTAAATCTAAACCACTCTTACTAGATTTTAAATTAATATCTAACATTAAAACATCGGCAGGATTATTATCATCAATATACTTTAAAATGTCATCTGCATTATCACATTTATAAACAACTGAAGCATCATAATTATTTTTTGTAAATATTGATTCTAACATTTTGGCTAATCTGTCTAAAATGTTTAAATTATCATCACAAATGACAAAGCTTAACATATAAATCTCCTTTATTAAAAAAAAATATGGAAAAAAGGTGTGACAAAAAACGTCAAATAACCCTAATTTCCCAAACATAATAACAATATAATCTAAAAAATTCGACTTGTCAATAGTAATTTACAAAATTATCCAATTTCTTCAAGCAATTAGTATCACTAGAGTACACAGATAGAACAATAAACATTATATACACAATAGCACTGGAAAATTCTAAGTATAAGTTAGAATAGCCATAAGTGATAGAAAAAAACAAATAAGAATTTGCGAAAAATGTTGAAGAAATAGAAAAGATAATATATAATAACAATGTCGAAAATATTACTAGAAAGGAAAGTAGAAAAATGGAAAAAAGTTTCAGCGAGAGCTACAAACAAGCGGGAGTAGATGTAACAGCAGGATATCAATCAGTAGAACTAATCAAAGAAGCAGTAAAAAGCACCTATAACGAAGGAGTTATATCGGATTTAGGAGGCTTTGGAGGATTGTACGCATTAGATACAAAGGAAATAAAAGAACCGATTTTAGTTTCAGGTACAGATGGAGTAGGTACCAAATTGAAATTGGCTTTTTTAATGGATAAACATGATACAATAGGTCAAGACTGTGTAGCAATGTGTGTAAATGATATCATATGTTGTGGAGCAAAGCCATTGTTCTTTTTAGATTATATGGCTTTAGGAAAAAACGTGCCAGAAGTAGTAGCAACAATAGTAAAAGGAGTTGCAGATGGATGTAAAATGGCTGGGTGTAGCCTTGTTGGAGGAGAAACAGCAGAGATGCCGGGATTTTACAAACAAGGAGAATATGATTTAGCAGGATTTTCTGTTGGAGTTGTAGAAAAAAGCAAAATTATAGACAGTCAAGCAATTGACATTGGGGACCAAGTAATTGGAATAACATCTTCAGGAGTACATTCAAATGGATTTTCACTTGTTAGAAAAATTTTTGATGTAAATGAAGAAAACTTGAGCAAATATTATGAAGAATTAGGAATGACGTTAGGAGAATGTTTATTAACTCCAACTAAAATTTATGTGAAAGCAATATTAAACTTACTAGAAAAAGTACAAGTAAAAGGAATATCACACATTACGGGTGGAGGATTTTACGAGAATATGCCAAGAATGTTAAGAGAAGGAGTTGCACTAAAAATCAAGAAAGACTCCTATCCAATTTTACCAATTTTTAAATTAATTCAAAAAGTTGGAAATATTCCAGAAAGAGATATGTACAACACATTTAATATGGGAATAGGAATGTCAATTATAGTAAAAAAAGAGGAAACAGAAAAAGCCATTAAAATATTAGAAGAACAAGGAGAAAAAGCTTATTTAATCGGAGAAGTAGTAGAAGGAAACAAAGATATAGAAATAAAATAGGAGGTTTCTTATGGGAGTAAAAAGAATTTATGTTAAAAAGAAAGAAGGCTTTAATGTAGAGGCTAAAGAACTATTGGAAGATGTTAAAGAAAATTTAGGAATAAAGACATTAAAAAATATTATTATTTTAAATAGATATGATGTAGAAAAAATCACAGAAGAAGCATTTGAAAAAGCTAAAAAAACTGTTTTTTCAGAACCACAAGTAGATGAATATTATGTAGAAAACTATCCATTTAATCAAGAAGAATATGTATTTGGAGTTGAATTTTTACCGGGACAATTTGATCAAAGAGCAAATGCACTAGAAGAATGTCTACAAATTATAGCAGGGGGAGAAAGACCAACAGCAAAATCTGCTAAAATTTACATTTTGCAGGGTAACATACAAAAAAAAGACATTGAAAAAATCAAAAATTATATGATAAACAGAGTAGACTCAAGAGAATGTTCTTTAGAAAAGCCAGAAAATTTAGAACAAAAAGTAGATATCCCAGAAGATGTGGCAGTTGTAGAAGGCTTTACTAAGATGACTCAACAAGATTCAGAAAAATTCTATCAAAAATACGGATTTGCCATGGATTTTGCCGATTTACAATTTTGTCAAAACTATTTCAAAGAAGTAGAAAAAAGAGATCCAACCATGACAGAAATGAAAATGATTGATACTTATTGGTCAGACCATTGTAGACATACTACTTTCCTAACGAAATTAGATGTATTAGATATAAAATGGGATTTATTGCAAAAAGTTTACCAAGATTATTTAAAAGCAAGAGATGTAGTTTATGAAAATAGAAAAGCTAAAGATATATGTTTAATGGATGTAGCCACAATTGCTGTAAAAGAATTGAAAAAAGCTGGATATTTAAAAGAATTAGATGAATCTGAAGAAATCAATGCGTGCAGTATTAAAGCAGATATTTTAGTAGATGGAAAACCAGAAGAATATTTAATTATGTTTAAAAATGAAACTCACAATCATCCAACTGAAATTGAGCCATTTGGAGGTGCTGCAACGTGTTTAGGTGGAGCAATTCGTGACCCACTATCAGGAAGAGTGTATGTATATCAAGCTATGAGAGTAACAGGATGTGGAGACCCAAGAAAAACAGTAGAAGAAACTTTACCAAACAAATTACCACAGAGAAAGCTAACAAATGAAGCTGCAAGAGGATATAGCTCTTATGGAAATCAAATAGGATTAGCAACTGGTCAAGTTGCAGAAATTTATCATGATGGATATGTAGCAAAACGTATGGAAATTGGTGCCTTAGTAGGAGCAGCACCAAAGGAAAATGTTGTTAGAAAGAGACCAATTCCAGGAGATAAAGTAATACTACTAGGAGGAAGAACAGGAAGAGATGGATGTGGAGGAGCAACAGGTTCTTCAAAAGCTCATACAAGTGAATCTTTAACAACATGTGGGGCAGAAGTGCAAAAAGGAAATGCACCAGAAGAAAGAAAAATACAAAGATTATTTAGAGATAGAGAAGTTACAAAATTAATAAAAAGATGCAATGATTTTGGAGCAGGTGGAGTCTCAGTTGCTATTGGTGAGTTAGCAGATGGATTAGTTATTAACTTAGACAAAGTTCCTAAAAAATATGAAGGATTAGATGGAACAGAACTAGCTATTTCTGAATCTCAAGAAAGAATGGCAGTAGTAGTAGCTAAAGAAGATGCAGATAAATTTATTGCATTTGCTGAAAAAGAGAATATAGAAGCAACAATAGTAGCAGAAGTAGTAGAAGAACCAAGAATAAAAATGTACTGGAGAGGAAAAGTAATTGTTGATATTTCAAGAGAATTTTTAGACACCAATGGAGATGTAAAAAATGAAAAAGTACAGATTACAAAGCCAGACATAGAAAAATCTTATTTCAAGAAAGAAAAAGTAGAAGACGTCAAAGCAAAATGGGAGCAAATTATAAGTAGTTTAAATTGTTGTTCTCAAAAAGGACTAGTAGAGCGCTTTGATAGTAGTATTGGAGCTAATACTGTTATCATGCCATTTGGAGGAAAATATCAATTAACACCAGCGCAAGGAATGGTAGCAAGAATTCCAACACTAAAAGGATATACAAATAGTGGAACAATAATGACATATGGTTATAATCCTTATTTAGCAAGTTGGAGTCCATTCCATGGAGCAGTTTATGCAATTATTGAATCTGTTTCTAAATATGTGGCACTTGGAGGAGATTACAAAAAGGCATATTTAACATTGCAAGAATATTTTGAAAAATTAAGAAA
>CANRLE010000028.1 GCA_947631385.1 uncultured Clostridia bacterium
CGTTCAATGAAGTTGCCGATTCCCTCAAGAAAAGTGACCCGTATATGGTTCTCGCTGATTTTGATTCTCTTATCAATAATTTTATTATATGAAAGGGTCACTTCTGATGCATACTGGCTATATCCTTCTTCTCCAGCGGTTTCAACTACTTGTAAATATGGTAATCCACTTCCTCCCCAAACATTTACAGGAAGCTCTGTTTTTCCTCCACTATTAGCATGAAAAAAAGCATTAATTGGTTGATTTTGATATGTAATAATCTTTCCTTTTGTTTCATTTACACATTGCTGAATTTTTTGCCAATTACTTTCTCTTTTACTTTCTTCCCATCTTGCTAATCTATCTTCTTTTGAAATCCAAGCTTGGCAACAAGTCGAATCATCACAAATATCTGCATTTGCATGTTTTGGATTTAATGCTTTATATACAGTATAGGTTCTAGCTACTATAGCTTGTGCTTTTAAAGCCTCCATTTCATAGTCTGCCGGCATTTCTGCTGAAACAACATGATATAAATATTCATCAATGGCAACTTCCTCAACTGTTTCTGTTTTTTTATGTAATAACCTGATAGTTCCATATTTTTTATAGTCATATGTGCTTTCTTCTACAGTATTATTTTCTTCTTTGACTTCACTTGAATTAGTTGGTATATCTATTTTTGTCAACATAGCTGGCAATAAAAAGCATATAAAAATAAAGCAAAAAAAGTATAACAAAAACTTTTTCATGAATTACTTTCCTCCTTTTGCTAAATATTTTAAGCTTCTATCAACTTGTTTCTCATATTTCCTAAAATTCTTCTTTCTATTCTTGAAACTTGAACTTGTGTAATTCCTAAAATTTTTGCTACTTGTGCTTGTGTTTTTTCCTTATAAAACCTTAATAATATAATCTCTTTGTCGCGTGTTTCTAAGTTCTGTATCAATTGTTTAATTGTTAGTTTATTTGTTATTATTTCTTCTTCATCTTTATCATCTGAAAGCATTTCTAATAAACTAATACAGTTTCCATCTTTTTGGTTAGTGTAAGTACTACTTTCTATTGATTCTACATTATTACTAGCTTCAAGTGCTAAAATAATATCTTCTTTTGAGATTTTCAGTTCTTTTGCTATTTGGTTTATTTCTATTTCTTCTCCTGTTTTATCAAAGTAGGCTTTCTGTAATTCTTTAATTTTTATGCTTAATTCTTTAATACTTCTGCTTACTTTAACTGGTCCATCGTCTCTTATATATCGTTTAATTTCTCCTATCATATAAGGAACTGCATACGTTGATAACTTAACATCATAATTTAAGTCAAATCGTTTAATTGATTTTATAAATCCCATACATCCTATCTGGTATAAATCTTCTATTTCATATCCTCTACCACTAAATCTTTTTACAATACTCCAAATAAGCCCATTGTTTTCTTTGATTAATTCTTCTAATGCTTTTTCATCTCCGTTCTTGGGCTCTTTTCATTGCCTCTATGTTATTTTCGTACATATTTAACCCTCATTCCTTAATCTTTTGTTATCATTTGAAATTCGTTTTCTTCATTTTCTATTTTAGGCTTAATTCTTTTACTCATTGTTATTTTAGTCCCTAGACCAACAATAGATTCTACATCTAGTGTATCCATAAAGCTTTCCATAATTGTAAATCCCATTCCTGACCTCTCCAAATTTGGTTTTGTAGTATACAATGGTTCTTTTGCAATATCAACATTTTCAATTCCTTTTCCATTGTCTGAGATTTCTAAAATGACTTCATTTTCTTTTAAATGACCTACTATTTTAACAATACCTTGCTTATTTTCATATCCATGAATAATGCAATTCGTTACTGCTTCTGATACTGCTGTTTTTATATCTGCTAATTCTTCAATTGTTGGGTCTAGTTGTGCTACAAAAGCTGCCACTGTTACTCTTGCAAATGCCTCATTACTAGATTTGCTAATAAACTCTAATTTCATTTCATTTTCAAAAATATCTTTCATTTTTTATCCTTTCCTATTTAAAATACTCGTGCATCTTGTTCAATGTCATGTGCAACTGGAATTAATTTTAAAATTCCACTCATTTCAAATATCTTTTTTACACTCTGTGTCAATTTGCTGACTTCCAATTTAGCACCTATTATATTTGCAAATTTGTATCTTCCAATAATCATTCCTATTCCTGCACTATCCATGAAAGTGACACTATCAAAATCAAATACAACTCTTTTAGGCATATATCTTTCCATTTCATAATCCGCTCTCCTCCTTATCTTTTGTACACTACAATCATCAATTTCATCTGTGATTTTAAAAACTAGAAGCTTGTCCTCCTCATAAAACTTTGACTCCATAATTTCCTCCTTTGTTTTTCTTTGCTATTATAATACTATTACCATTTTTTTCCAAGAGTAAAAAATGAGAAGTTTTGTCGATTTGTAAGAAGTTTTCGACAAAAAAATTAAGGACTAGGAAATGATTCCTAAATCCTTAAGCATTGTTTTATATTTTTCTAGTTTTGCTTTTTCTTCATCGATTTTGGCTTGTGGTGCTTTATTGATAAAGCCTGGATTTGATAGCATTTTTTCACATCTTGCTATCTCTTGTTCTAGTCTAGTTTTTTCTGCTTCTTTTCTCTTTCTTTCTTCTTCTTTATCTATTAAGCCTTCTAATGGCATATATAACTGTATTCCATCTGCTAAAATTTGAATTGCATCTTCTGGGATTGCAGTTTTGTCCTTTTGTATTTTTAGACTTTTTCCAAATCCTAATTTTTCAATAAAGTCTTTTGTTTGTTCAATTTGTTCTGCATATTCCTCTGTTACAAATATTAATTCTGCTTTTTTTGATGGATGTATGTTTTTACTTGCTCTTATATTACGAATTTCTACTATGATTTCTTTTAATTTTTCAATAAATTGTTCTTCTTTATCAAATGCAAATTCTCCTTTTGTTTCTGGCCATTTAGAAACCATTAATTCTTCATCACTGCATTGTACTAAATTACTGTATATTTCAGATGTTACAAAAGGCATGAATGGATGCAATAATTTCATGGTTGTTCTTAAAACATGGTTCAAAATCTCACTAACTGCTATTTTTACTTCTTCGTTTTCACTGTAGATTCTTGGTTTTACCATTTCTATATACCAATCACAAAATTCATTCCAAATAAAATTATATATCTTATCTAGTGCAACTCCCAAATCATAATTTTCTATATTTTGAGTTACTTCTGCTACTAATTTATTTAATTTATTTAATATCCACTTATCCTCTATAGCTAATAATGATGAATTATATTGATGAGTTTCTTTTATTTTTTTCTCATCTGGCATATTATTTATCACAAATTTAGCGGCATTCCATATTTTGTTTGCGAAGTTTGATGCTTGGTCTAATTTTTCTGGTAAATAACGGATATCATTTCCCATTGTTGTGCCTGATAAAACAGAAAATCTTAAGCTATCAGCACCATATTGATTTATTACTTCAATTGGGTCAACTCCGTTTCCCAATGTTTTTGACATTTTTCTTCCTTGGCTATCTCTTACAATTCCATGAATTAGGACATCACTAAATGGTTTTTCTTTCATTACTTCTAATCCTGAAAATACCATTCTTGCTACCCAGAAAAATATAATATCATAGCCAGTTACTAAAACATTAGTTGGATAAAACATTTTTAAGTCTTCTGACTGCATATTTGGCCAGCCAAGTGTTGAAAATGGCCATAAGGCTGAGCTAAACCATGTGTCTAGTGTATCTGGATCTTGTTCTAATTTAGATGAACCACATTTTTCACATTTTTCTGGTTTCTTTTTTGCTACATTTGTATGTCCACATTCACTACAATAATAAGCTGGAATTTGATGTCCCCACCATAATTGTCTGGAAATACACCAGTCTTGAATGTTTTCCATCCAATTAAAATACGTTTTTTCATATCTTTTTGGTACGAATTTTACTTTATTTGTTCTTACCGCTTCGATAGCTGGCTCAGCTAATTCTTTCATCTTAACAAACCATTGCTCTGAAATTTTAGGTTCAATTGTTGTTTTACATCTTTCACATTTTCCTACATTATGTGTATATTCTTCTTCTTTTACTAGTGCTCCTATTTCCTTTAATTTCTCTACAATTCGTTTTCTTGCTTCTAATAAGTCCATACCTTTATATTCTGGCACTAGATTTCCCATTTTAAAGTTCTCATCAAACACTTCAATTATGTCTAAGTTATGTCTTAATCCAGCTTGATAATCATTCATATCGTGTGCAGGTGTGATTTTTACGCAACCTGTTCCAAATTCTTTTTCAACAAAAGAATCTGCTATAATTGGAATTTCTTTATTCATAATAGGTAAAATACAAGTTTTTCCTATTAAATCCTGATATCTTTCATCTTCCGGATGAACTGCTACTGCTGTATCTCCTAACATTGTTTCTGGTCTTGTTGTTGCTACTGTAATATACCTATCTTCTCCTTTTATCTGGTAACGAATATGCCATAAATGTGTATCTTCTTCATGATATTCTACTTCTGCATCAGATATTGATGTATTGCAGTTTGTACACCAATTAACCATTCTTGTTCCTTTATATATTAATCCTTTATTATATAAATTAACAAATTGCTCTAAAACTGCATCAGATAATCCTTCATCTAAAGTAAACCTTTTTCTATCCCAATCACAAGAACATCCTAATTTTCTCTGTTGCTCTTGAATTGTTCCTCCATAAAGATGAGTCCATTCCCATGTTTCTTCAATAAATTTTTCTCTTCCAACATCTTGTTTTGTTTTTCCTTCTGCTTTTAGTTTTTGAACTACTTTCATTTCAGTAGAAATTGATGCATGATCTGTTCCTGGAAGCCATAAGGTATTATATCCTTGCATTCTTTTGAAACGAATTAGAATATCTTGAATAGTTCCATCTAAAGCATGTCCCATATGTAGTTTTCCTGTTACATTTGGAGGTGGCATTACAATACAAAAACTTTCTTTTGTCTTATCCATACTTGGTTTAAAATAGCCCTCTTTCTCCCAGTGTTCATATAATTTTTCCTCAAAATCTTTTGGATTATATTTATCGTTCATCTTTATCTTCCTCTTTTCTTTCTGGATTTTTTTGCCATTCTTCTGGTATTCCTTCAAATGTTATTTTCTTTTCTTTGACTTTTACATATTTTTCAATATCTTTATCATCAATTTTTCCTGTTTCTATATATTGTTTCATTATTGTCCATAGTTTGTATAACATATCGTTTGGAATTGCATTAGGATTTAAATGTAAATATACATTTTTTTCTTCTTCTGTTAATTCTCTTTTTGTTGGTAAAATTATGAATTCTGATATTGCATTTCTCCTTTTTTCATTTCTTGACATTTCAACAAATACTTCTTTTCTTAACTTATCTTCTTTCATGTACATCACTCCTATCTCTATAATACATTTAAAAAACAAAAAACTCGCCTATTATAAGGGCGAGCATATTTCTCACGGTACCACCTTAATTATAATTTTTTACAAATTATATCTCTAGTAGCCTATAACGTGGCTTATACGGATATCTTACTTTTTTCTTTCAGAATACCAACTAAAAAAGCTACCTTCCATTTACCTTTTCTTAAGAAGTTTTCAGCCTATGACTTCTTTTCTCTAAAAGTAAGTATAAATGTACTCCTCTTTTTTCTTGTTTTTATTTATATTTATAATTATGCCACATATTTCATGAAAATGCAAGTTTTTTATCATAATTAAATAAATTATTTCAAATTTTTCAACTTTAAAACTACTTCCGCAAAATATTTAAATTCAGTCCTACTTGTACTGAAGATACTATATTTTCAATATAAAGCTGGGCGAAATGAACGGCTGTAGCCGGCACCCGTCCGTAAGTCCACCCCAACGGGAAGATGCAGGAAAGGAAGCACTATCATCGTCGAAACAGCCTCCTCTATTGCTACACGGACCGTAGGAAAACGCGATTGCCTGTTCTAATGTCCATTCCCATTCATTTCCTGCTAAATCATATATATTTAATCTCTTTGTGCTATCTAATGCTCCTGTCGATAGTAAAATGCTACTAGCTGGTTTCGTCTCACCTTTTGTAATAGTACTCCATCCAGAACTTGATGTATATTGTTTTGCATTTTCACTGTCGATTTTAATTGATTGATTTTTATAATTTCCCCAACTTCCACTATCACTATTAATACTTGCCACTATAGTATCCTTACTTCCTACTTCTTTTTCTTCTATGAATTTACATACTAAATCCCATTGGATTCCAAACATTAAACTACTTGTTCTTGTTCCATCTGGTGTCATTTGACTTGCTAATTTTTGTGCTTCACTACAATATACATAGTTATATGGTATTGCATCTTTTTGACTTATTGCTTTTTGAGAATTAATATTTATTCTAGGTTGATTTGATATTGTTCTCCCTAAATTTGTTGCATCTTTTCCTGTACTTCCTTCTATTCCTGCTTCATATCTTCCTATCCAAAATCCTCCATTATTGTATACACTCTCTAACATTTTATGATACATTTCTGTGTAAACTTCTCCTGCTTCTTTTTCTCCTTTTGCCTCTATTCCACATCCGTCATAATATTCATCTTTCCATTCATAACTTTGTGTTGCACTTCCTTTTGTATATGTAGCTGCATATTTTTTTAGTATACCTGCTATTTTAGCATAGTCTGTTTTTCCTTCAGGAGTGCCTATTTCATTATTATATTCTGTTTTTGTATAAATACTTTGTGGCACTTCTATCCATACCCATTCATTACCTTTTTTATCAATTGCTACTAATCCTTCATCTATTGTACTTTCTCCTTCTATTCTTGTTGGAGCCATTCCTGCTGGGATTTTAATTCCTTGATATTCTGTCTCTTCAAAGTTCGTTGCTGCTTCACCTATTGCCAATTGTCTTTGTTCTTCAACCCCTGAAATTTTAGTTTTTTCTTTTGCTTTTTGTGCCTGTGTTAGTATTCCATTTTCTCCTGTTAGTGTTGCTATACTCACTGCTGCTAATATTAGCAATACAATTATTGTGATTACCAATGCAATTAATGTTATTCCTTTGTTTCTTTTCATTCTTAATTCCTCGCTTTCATTTGTTATTATGTAATGTTTATTATACATATTTACTATATTTATACCACATTCACTTTGACTTTCGCAAGCTTTTTTTAATTTTGTAATACAATTGTAACATTTACTGGTGCTTCAACTGATTTTCTCTTATTTAATAAAACTTAAAAACAATCGAATTGTATTTTTTCATAATTCCCTTTTACCATAAAAAAGAGATATTAATTTCTTAATACCTCTATAATTTGTTTATTTAATTCAATATTAATTTTGTTTATCTTTATACACATTTATTATATCTTTAAAGCTCATTTTTGTACCATAATTTAATATTGCATTTGAATATATCTTTATCGCTACTTTAGCTATAACTAATATTGAAACTATTAAAATTGCAATAGATATTGCTACATCTGTTCCACTTGCTAATCCCATCATAATTCTAAAAGGCATACAGAATGGTGATGATATTGGAAATAGTGAAGCAAATATATTAAGCTCACTTGTTGGATTCATCATTGTAAAATATGACAAATAAAATCCTATAACAGCAAGTATCGCTACCGGACTATTTGCTGATTGTACATCTTCGGGTTTGCTTACAGTTGAGCCTGTTAGAGCATATAATAGAGCATAAGTAAAATATCCCAATATAAAGTATATAATAGTAATAATTCCTAAATATGCTGTAATATTAGACATATCTAGTACTGCATTTAATAATTCAGTATCTAAAAATACCTTTGCACTTATCAATGCTGTTCCTACAATTAATATCATCTGCAATAGACCTACAATTCCTATTCCTAATGTTTTTCCTAATACTATTGTTGTAGGACTTGTTGATGTAACTAATGTTTCCATTATTTTGGAAGTTTTTTCTGTTGTTATAGAACTTGACACTTGATAAGCACAGAAATATATAGCATAAAATAGTACTATAGACATCAACATCATAGCAAATACATTTCCATGGACTTCTTCACTTATTTGTTCTAAATTAAACTCAAAATTAGGTCTAATTGCTTGTAATTGTTCTTCTGTTAAGCCTAATTTACTAATTTGCATATTTGAATATATCGAACTAATTGAATTTACTATATTTTCAGGTACTTCGTCAATCATAGTTGCATTTTCTATTATGTATCTAACTTTTATGTTATTATCTTGTTTTTCTATTATAATAGCTTCATCTATGTCGTTGTTTTCTATTTTTCCTTTTATTTCATCAAAATTAGCTGACCCAATTTCTATTTCATACCCTAAATTAGCTTGTTTTAAAAGTTCTAGATTACCTTCAAAAACATTATCATTATCTACAATTAGTAATTTGTCCCCAGTGCTTTCGTCACTAAATGATTTTATTATATTTGGCACATTAAATCCCAACACTATTAATATCAAAATAATTAAAGTTGATATTATAAAAGATTTCCTCCTTACCATATCTTTGATGGTAAATTTCATTACTGTTATTATGTCTTTCAATTTACTCACCTACCTTTTCTATAAATATATCGTTTAGAGTAGGCTTTTTAATTTCAAACTTATCAACTTTAATCCCTGTGCTAATTAGTTTATTTAGAAGCTGATGTGCCTTTTCTTCTTCACTTATTTTTATAATGTAATTATTATTTGTTACATTTTCAATTTCTAAATCAAATTCTTTAATGTAACTATTTATGTTTTGTTTTACATCAATTTCTACACGATTTGCAGGATATGTTTCTTTTATGTGCTTCAAATTTCCCTGCAATATTGTTTTTCCTTTGTCTAGTATTAAAATATCACTACAAAATTCTTCTATTGTTGCCATTTGATGTGCTGACATTATTACATATTTTCCGTTTTTCACTAAATCAATTATGATATTTTTTAAAATTTCTGTGTTTACTGGATCTAGTCCACTAAAAGGTTCATCTAGCACAACTAGTTCTGGATTATGTATTATTGCTGTCATAAATTGTATTTTTTGTTGATTTCCTTTTGATAATTTTTCAGCTGGCATTTGTAAGTATTCTTCTACTTTTAGTTCTTTTGACCATTTGTTTATAGATAATAGTGCTTCTTCTTTTTTCATACCTTTTAATTCTGCAAAATACATTAATTGATCAATTATTTTTGTCTTAGGATATACTCCTCTTTCTTCTGGCAAATATCCAAAATTAACATTTTTTCTATCTACCGGTTTTCCTTTCCAAGTAATGTCTCCACTATCCTTTTTAATAATTCCAAGTAACATTCTTATTGTTGTTGTTTTTCCTGCACCATTTGTCCCTAATAATCCAAATACTCCAGGCTTTTCTATACTAAATGAAATGTTATCTACTGCAACTTTTCCTACAAATGTTTTTGATACATTTTTTAATACTAAACTCATTTCTTATTATTCCTTTCTTGTTTCATTACAATAATATAATCCATCCTTAAAAGCTTCTCCAACTCTTTCAGTAACTTTATAGTATCCATGTGTATATGGATCAAATGCTATAGCATTTACTTTTGAAATATCTATTTTATCTCCTTCCATTACACTTTCATCAGCAGTTACATTAACTACTTTTCCAATAACTCCTGCTCCATATTCATCATTTTGGTATTCTATAAATTCACATTCAAAACAAATTGGAAATTCGTTTATAATTGGTGCATCAACATTTTCTGATTTTGTTGCTGATAACCCAGTATTTTTAAATTTATCTGGTGTATTATTTCCTGATACCATTCCAAAATAGTCTGCTTCTACAACATGTTTGCTATCTGCAATGCTTACTGTAAATGCTTTTCTTTCTTTAATATTTTTAACAGTTTTGTGTGTTTCTGTTAAATTTAATATTACTTGATTTCTTGATAGCATAGTTCCCCATGCTGCATTCATTACATCAATGCTCCCATCTTCATTATATGTTGCAATCATTAATACTGGCATTGGAAATATTGCCTCACTAGTTTTAATATTTTTTCTCATAAAATAATTCCTCCTTGAATTTTTTATTTATATTATCATAGAATTTATTATTTTGTCTATATATTCCACCATAAATAGAGGTATATTAATTAAATTATTATCTTTTTTTAAATTTCTCATTGAAAATCTAATTCTAGTTTTTGGATTATATTTTTCATTATAAACTTTTAAACTAGTATTATTAATATTTTCACTAGATTTTACTTCAATTGGAACAATATTATTTTTATGCTGAAGCATAAAATCTATTTCATACCTATTATCAAATGTAAAATAATATGGTTGTAATCCAATAGACGATAAAGTTTGTATTACATAGTTTTCTGTTAATGCTCCTTTAAATTCTTCAAATAATTTATTTCCTTCTACTACAATTTTACTATCTAAATCTGTCATTTTTCTTAACAAACCAACATCATTTAAATATATCTTAAATGCAGATAAATCATTATAACTAATTAGTGGCATGCTAGGTTTTGTGACATTATATATTTTATATACAATATTAGCATCTTTTAGCCAATTTAATGCACCTTCATATTCTCTTGCCCTTGCTCCTTCTTTCGCAACTTGATATAAAAATTTTTTATTTTCTTTTGATATTTGAGATGGTATACTATTCCAAATAATAGAAATTCTATTTGCTTCAATATTAGTAGTGTGCTTTGAAAAATCACTTTCATAAGCTCGTAAAATATTTTCTTGTATTTTATTTACCTTTTCCATGTTTTTTTCTTTAATCCAAGAATTTACTACTTCTGGCATACCACCTATGATAAAATATGCTTTTAACTTTTCACTTAATCTATCAAAAAATATATTTGGAATATTTTCAATTTGTTTTATTGAATTCATATATTCTACTAGATTTTCACAATTATCTGCTTTTAAAAACTCAGAAAATGTCATTGGATACATGTCTAAAAAATCAACTTTACCTACTGGAAAAGATGTATGCGATAAACGTATGCCAAGTAATGAACCAGCACTAATGATATGATATTCATTTGCTTCCTCTTCAAAATATTTTAATGAATTTAAAGCATTTGGACATTCTTGTATTTCATCAAAAACAATTAATGTTTTTTCTGGAATAATCGCTTTTCCATAAATAAAAGATAATTGTTCTAAAATTCTTTTTGGATCTTTAGTATTATCAAATAAATTATATAATTCTGTATCGTGATCAAAATTAAAATATGCTATTCCATTATAGTTTTCATTTCCAAATTGCTTTATTATGTATGTTTTTCCGACCTGTCTTGCTCCACGCAATATAAGTGGTTTCCTATTTTTATCATTCTTCCACTTAATCAAATCATTCATTATTTTTCTATCCATAGTTATCATCTCCTATATATATATTATAGCACATATTTAATAATTTTACACATTTTTTGCAATATTTTTTTAATTTTTTACACATTTTTAGCAGTGTTTTATTTGTATTCTATCACATCCTATCACTATAATATTTTTTACCATATCCGTATTTATCACTATTTGATATAGTTGCCCATCATACCGTAAAAACCTCAATATTATGAGGTTTTCATACTTCTATTACATAGCTCTTCTATACAATTCTATAAAATCTTCCTTAGTTACTTCTCTTGGATTTCCCGGTTTGCAAGGGTCTTTCATCGCTTTTTCAGCAAGCATTTCTAAATCTTCTTCCTTTACACCATAATCTTTTATAGTTTGAGTTATTCCTACTGCTTTACTTAATTCAGTTATCATCCATACAAAAGTGTTTATAACATCTTGATCATTCAAATTTGCAGCATCTGGTCTACCAATATTTACAAGTATTTCTCTAAATCTATTAGCACATACTTCTCCATTAAATCTCATAACAGTTGGTAATAGCATAGCATTAGCAATTCCATG
>CANRLE010000029.1 GCA_947631385.1 uncultured Clostridia bacterium
TTAGAAGTGCAGAAAAGTGAAAATATAGAGAAAAAGAAAATTACTGTAGATGGATTACAAAACAAATATGATTATGACATATATTATTATGGTATAGATAGTGCTACAATTGAAATAGATAATCAAAAAATGGATTTAATAGAAGCTTTAAAAAACGATAAAGTAACAATGGAAAAAATAATTGAACAAGCAGAAAAAGATTCTAAAAGTGTTATTACAAATGATATGTATTTAGAAGGCGGTTCAACGATATATTTTTATGATAGTTATACAATTATAAAACGTAATTCTCTCAATGGAGATAAAAATGTATATATAGGAATACCAGAAATGAGATTAAATAATATAGAGGAATAGAGTATATGATAAAAATAGATCAAAAAGAATTAAAAGACATATTTAATCAATTAAAAACGGAAAACAATCAAGCATTTGAAAAATTATATACAAAATACAACAAGCTAGTATATGGAATTGCATTTAGCATACTAAAAAACAAAACAGATGCCGAAGACATTGTTCAAATTGTATATTCAAAGATATATGAAATGAAAAAAGAAAAATTACCAATAGATAAAGAAGCAAGTTGGTTATATTCCATAACAAAAAATGAAACAATAACATATATAAGAAAAAAACAAAACCTAATTGACATAGAAGAAATATACAACATAGAAGACGAAAATCAGGAGCTAAATAAACTAATAGACAAAGAAAGTTATAATAAGCTAATAAGCAAATTAAACGAAAAAGAAAAACAAATTGTATCATTAAAAATATTAGGAGGATTTTCATTTAAAGAAATAAGCAAACTATTAAATGAACCATCTGGAACAATAAAATGGAGATATTATAAAGCCTTACACGAAATAAAAATCTTATTAAGCAACCTAGGAATGTTTATCGTAACATTTGTAATTGGTTTAAAGACGTTATACAAAAAAGAAAAAAACACAACAGAGGAAATGCCTGAAGAAAATGAAACAGAGCAAAACACTATGGAAGAAGTTATGGAAGACACGACAAAATCAGAAAATAGTGAACAAAATAAAGAAGTACTTGAATTTATTGACAAAGCAGAACAAGGCACGGTGGTAGAAAAAGAGCCAGAACCAGAACAAAATACTTTAAATTATTATGGCGTAGGAATGTTAGGTATATCAGCAATATTTTTAATCACAACAATAACGTGTATAATTTTTTCAATCAAACGCCAAAAAACTAATATACAAGTGAAGAGAAAGGTGGAAAAATAATTATGAAAAAATTTTTAATTTTTATTGCAAGCATTATGACAGCTATACTATTAATACTATTAGGAGCAATTATTTATAGAAAAGTATCAATAAATACTCCACAAGGTGGAAAAGATTTTACAGAAAAGGAACCAAAAACGATAAAAACAGTTTTATCTTTAGAAGACGACGTTCAAAATGATACTATTTGGTGTGGTACTTTTCAACTTATATGGAACGACTTAAAAAACGACTTAGCAAAACAAGACATTGAATTTAGACCTCAATTAAAGGTAGTAGAAAACTTAAATAAAGAAACATTTACAACAAATGACATATCAGATAAATATTACTATAAGAAAATAGGAACTCCATCACTTGCTTTAAAAGAAGAAATCGAAAAAGCTATCAAAGAAAAATTTAATGAAACAAGTGATATTTTAGATGATTTTGAGTGGGAAAATAGAAATATAGAAGATTATTTTCTATATGCAATGTTAAAAAAAGAATTTCAATTTGAAAAGGCTTTTGAAGAATTAGAAAATGGAAAATTTGGAAACTATGATAATGTAAAATATTTTGGAATTAAGAAAGATGAAACAGGAGAATTAAGAAATCAAGTTGATGTTTTATACTATAATTCTAAAAATGATTTTGCAATTAAATTAAAAACAAAACAAGAGGATGAAGTAATATTATGCAAAAATCCACAAGGAAAGACTTTTAATGATATTTATAAAAACATAACAGAAAAAGAAGCAAACTATAAAGGAGAAAAAACATTAGAAGAAGGAGAAAAATTAAAAATTCCAAATATTAAATTAAAAGAAAAAAATGAATTCACAGAAATACAACAAAAATCATTCTTATTTTCAAATGGTGATGAGTATGAAATAGAAAAGGCTATTCAAACAATAGAACTTGAATTAGATAGAACAGGTGGAAAAATTAAAAGTGAAGCAGGAATGATGGTAGAAAAAGCTTCTCTAATGGTACCAGAGTCACAAAGAGAATTTTTACTAGATGATACATTTGCAATGTTTTTAATAGAAAAAGGAAAAAAGACACCATATTTTGCAGGAAAAATTAATGATATAACACAATTTCAATGAGGATTTGGAGAGGATTTGGGGACGGCCCCATAATCCTCTCCAAATCCTTAATTCTTTTAAAAATAGATTGACATTATATGAATATTTTATTAAAATAGTATTAAGAGAAATTTTAGGGGGATGTGGGATTGTATGAAAAAAATAATAACATTTTTAATGCTATTTATTTTTTCTTTTTCATTTATATCAATAGTAAATGCAAAAGAAAAAGTAGAATTAAATGTAAGCAAAGATGAGGTAGATTTAGGAGAAGAAATTGAACTTTCAATAAATATTGACGAAGAAATGTCAATGTATGCTTGCACAGCAAAATTAACATATGACAAAGATGTTTTTGAGGTGTTAGACACTCAAGATTTTAAAGAACAAGAAAACTGGTCTAACATAACATATAATGCAAAAAATAATAAATTTGCATTAATTAATAAAAAAGGAATTAGTGGAGAAAAACTTTTACAAATAAAATTAAAAGTAAGAGAAGATGCCAAACCTGGAAAAACAGCTATTACTATAAATAGCATAAAAACTTCTGATGGAAACAAGGAAATTTCATTAGATGGTAGTACAGCAGAGGTAATGATATTAAAAAATGGACTAGATAAAGACGAAAGTATTCCAACAAACGACATACAAGAGGCAACAGAGGAAAATATTTTTGTACAGGTAAAACAAGATTGTCCATGGCTTGTATATGTTCTTATAGCTATAATTATTATTGATATTATATTCTTAGTACGCTTCAAGAAAAAGGAAAAGAATGTAACAATAGTAGCAATAGTTGTATTAATCATTGCATTAATATTTGCAATAATACTTTTATTTACAACAAAAGCAGATGTAAATCAAGATGGAAAAATAGATTACGAAGATTCAAAAGATATTATGGAATATCTACTTGAAATTAAAAATGATGAAGAAATTAGTGATAAAGATGTTGATAATGACGGAGAAATTACTATTAAAGATGTTGCTATAGTTACAGACAAAGCAACAAACAACAATAAATACACAGTAAACGTTACAGAACCTCCTAAAGCAGAATCTTCTACAACAAATCCTCCTAAAGAGGAAGATAATAAAAACTACTCAGTAGCTATTGCAGAATCTTCAATCAGTACTAATACACCATCAAAAAATGAAGAACTAACAATAGATTTACATATGGAAGTAAACCCAAAAACAGATGTAGAATTTGTTGAAATAGAAGGTAAATCTTATAAAGTAGAAAAAGTAGGAGAAAACCTATATCGTATAAAAGTCAAAGCTTTATCACAAGCGGGACTTCAAAATATAGAAATATCTAATGTAATATTAGATAATGGTAGAAAAATTAAAAGTAATTTAAAAATAACTGTAGATGTATTAAAAGATAAACCAGTTGTAGAAAATTTCTTAGTAGATGCGAAAAAAGAGATACCAGACATTTCTTTTGTTTTAAAAGATGAAGACAATTCTTTTAAAACAGGAAAAATCATTGTAACAGATGAAGCTGGTAATATTGTACTAGAAGAAAGCATTAAAGTAGGAGAAAACAAATTTACAAAAGGACTAGAAGAAGGAAAAAAATATAGTATAAAAATCATTACAGATTATGACTTAGATAGTAATTACTTTAATGAAGAAAATGGCGGAAGTAGTCAAACACAAGAAACAATTGTAGACAAAAATTTAACATTTAATAGAGATTACAACTTTATTGGAAAAAATATAACAATTACAGAAAAAGTGACATCAGCAGATAAATTAATTATATCATTTGAAAATGATTGTGATTCTTATTATCCAGTTGAAACAGTTAAAATAAATGGAAAAACTTATACTGTTAGCAAAAAAGGAAATACATATCAAGTAGAACTAGAAAAAGATAAAAAAGGAAAAAATACAGTAACATTAGAAGAAGTAACATTAAGCAATGGAGCAAAATATGAAGTTAATAAAAAATTAACTTACATATACATGAAACAAATACTAAGTATTAATTCTGTAAATGCAAAACTAGAAGATGATACTATAAATGTTGATTTTGATATAACAGACATAGATGAAAGTGCAACAACAATTACTCTTTATTTAAAAAATAGTAGAGGAGAAATTGTTAGCGAAAAAGAATTAGATTTACAAGAAAGAGCTTCAAGCTTTGATATAGAATTTGCAGGAACATATTCAGTAGAACTAGTAGTTAAGTATGATTTAGGAGATGGAATTAAACAAGAAATCAAATTAATTTGTAGTGATATAAAAACACCAATTAAAGCTAGTATTACTAATAGTAAGCCATTAAATTATTATGTTGCAAAAGGTGAAGAAACAGAAATAACTTATACAATTAAAGACAATACAACAGAAGATGTAGTAAGTTTAGAAATAAATGGAGTAACATTGCCTGTTACAAAACAAAAAGATGGAAACTACAATGTAAAATATAAAGCACCAACTAAATCAGGTGAATTAACTTTAACAGTAACAAAAATAAACTACAAAGAAGAAACAATAAATACATCTTATGAAAGTAAAGTAGAAATATTAAAATCAGCTCCAACTATTACACATTTATTAGTAGATGATTCTCAAGATAAACCAATATTATCTTTTGGAATACAAGATGAAGAGAATACTTTTGTAAGAGGAAAAGTAATAATTGTTGATGAAAATAATAAAACACAGGAAATCGAATTTAACAAAGATACAACATCAATTCAATTAGAAAATATAGCACAACATATAATTTATGATGTTAAAATTGAAGTTACATACGATTTAGATATGGACAGAAACAATAATCAAAATCAAAAAACAGACATCTTAAAAGAGCATAATTTTGAAATTGTAAAAGATTATGATTTTAAATTAGATAATTTAACTGTAAAAGAAGTTAATAGAGAAAGAAATGTAATTGTATTACAATTTGAAAGCACAAATATATCAAGATATGTAATTGAAGAAGCATTAATAAATGGAGAAGAATATTCAGTTACAAAAAATGGAACAACTTATACAGTAGAAGTACCTATTACAAATACAAAAAGAACAACATTAACATTAGAAGAAGTAATATTAAATAACTTGAAAGACTTTGAAAACTTAAATAAGAGTGTAGTTGTATTTAAAAATGCACCAATAGTTACACAGATAGAAGCAAATGTGTCAAATGATAAAAATGCTATTACATCAAGATTTGAAGTAACAGATGAAGATGATACATTAATTAAATTATATACACAATTAAAAGATAAAAATGGAAAAGTTGTAGAAACAAAAGAATTAGACAAAACTGCAAGAGAAGTAACATTCCAAACATCAGATAATAATGTTTATCAAGCTGGAGAATATACAGTAGATATCTTAGCAGATTATAATACTTTGGATGGACTAAAACATGAAAAAGAAACTTTAGCAAGTAAAGGTAATATAACAGTAGATATAGTATCAAATATTTTAGGTGATATCATTTCAAGTTATTATGTTGAAAAAGGACAAAAAATAGAGATAGTATTTACAGTTGATGATAATACAGATTTAGATGTTACTGAAATAATGATGGAAGGAAAACCTTATAGTGTAGAAAAACAAGCAGATGGAACTTATAAAATGGAATATACTGCACTAGAAGTATCTGGAAAAGAGATACTAGAAGTAACGGAAATAAAATATGGAACAAAAGCAATTGAAGAATACTATGAAATTGAAATAGAAGTATTAAAATCAGCTCCAACTATTACACATATAATGGTAGATGATACACATGACAAACCAGTATTATTATTTGGAGTACAAGATGAAGAAGATACTTTTGTAAGTGGAAAAGTAATCATTATTGATGAAAAGAATCAAAAACAAGAAATAGAATTTAGCAAAAATGAAACATCAATAGAATTAGAAAATATAGCACAACATACAATTTATGATGTTCAAATAGAAGTTACATATGATTTGGATACAGATAAAAACAATAATCAAAATCAAAAAACAGAAGTGCTAAAAGAACACAATTTTGAAATATTAAAAGACTATGACTTTAAATTAAATAATTTAGTTGTAAAAGAAGTTAATAGAGAAAGAAATGTAATCGTATTACAATTTGAAAGTACAAACTTATCAAGATATCCGGTAGAGGAAGTAATAATAAATGGAGAAGAATATCTAGTTACAAAAGATGGAACAACTTATACAGTAGAAGTACCTATTATAAGTACAGAAAAGACAACATTAAAATTAGAAGAGGCAACATTGAAGAACTTAAAAGACTTTGATGGATTAAATGAAAGTGTAGTTGTATTTAAAGATGCACCAACAGTTACAAATATAGAAGCAAGTGTGTCAGATGAGAAAAATAGTATTACAACAAGCTTTGAAGTAACAGATGAAGATGATACATTAACTAAAATATATGTACAATTAAAAGATGAAAATGGAAAAGTTATAGAAACAAAAGAATTAGATAAAAATGCAAGAAATGTAACGTTTGAAACAACCAATGGAGTTTATCAAGCAGGAAAATATTCAATAGACATATTGGCTGATTACAATACTTTAGATGGTTTAAGTCATGAAAAAGTGACTTTGGCAAACAAAGAAAATATAACAGTAGATATAGTAGCTAATATAGTTAAACATACAAATACAAGCTATTATATTCAAAAAGAAGCGGAAGCTAATATTTTCTATACAATAGAAGATAACACAGATTTAAATGTTACAAAATTAATTATTAATGAAAAAGAATATAATGCAGAAAAACAAGCAGATGGAACTTATAAAATAATCTATAAAGTGCCAAATACATCAGGTGAACAAACATTGAATGTAACAGGCATATGCTATCAAAATCAAACAGTAGAAACTTCTTACACAAGTAAAATAGAAGTATTAAAATCAGAACCAGTTATTACACACATAATGGTAGATGATACAAATGAAAAACCAGTATTATCATTTGTATTACAAGATGAGGAAGATGCTTTTGTAAGTGGAAGAATAATTATTATTGATGAAAAGAATCAAAGACAAGAATTAGAATTTAACAAAGATAATACATCAATAGAATTAGAAAATATAGCACAACATACAATTTATGACGTTCAAATAGAAGTTACATATGATTTAGATATAGATAGAAACAATAATCAACATCAAAAAACAGAAGTGCTAAAAGAACACAATTTTGAAATATTAAAAGATTATGACTTTAAATTAAATAATTTAGTTGTAAAAGAAGTTAATAGAGAAAGAAATGTAATCGTATTACAATTTGAAAGTACAAACCTATCAAGATATCCAGTAGAGGAAGTACTAATAAATGGAGAAGAATATCCAGTTACAAAAAGCGGAACAACTTATACAGTAGAAGTACCTATTACAAGTACAGAAAAGACAACATTAACATTAGAAGAAGCAACATTAAAGAACTTAAAAGACTTTGATGGATTAAACGAAAGTGTAGTTGTATTTAAAAAAGCACCAACGGCTACAGTTACATACACAAATGCACCAGATGAGAAAAATACTATTACAGCAAAATTTGACGTAACAGATGAAGATAGTGTTGTAACTAAACTATATGCAGAATTAAAAAATGCAAAAGGTGACATTGTAGAAACAAAAGAATTAGACAAAACTGCAAGAGAAGTAACATTTAAAACAAGTGAAGGTACTATTTATCAAGCAGGAGATTACACAGTCGTAATAGCAGCAAATTATGATACGGTAGATGGAATTAAACATGAAAAAGAAGACTTAGCAGAAAAAGGTGGTATAACAATAGGAATTGAAGCTAGTATAAAATCAGCAACACCATCTACTTACTATCCAAAAAAAGGCAAGGACATTGAAGTTTCTTATACTGTAGAAGACAATACAGATGTAGATGTTACAAATATTGTTATTAACGGTCAAGATTATGAAACGACAAAAGAAAGTGAAGATACTTACAAAATTACATATACAGCTCCTAAAGATTATGGTATGGCAGATTTAAAAGTAACTCAAATATCTTATGATAATACAGACATTGAAGTTACAGAATATATTAGTCAAATTGATGTTTTAAAAACTGTTCCAAGTGTAAGAAATTATACTTCAGAAAGTCACTATGAAGCAACAGAAAAATATCCAGAAAGATCAGTAACAATAAGATTTAAATTACTTGATCCAGATGATGCAGCTGAAAAAGATGAAGATGGAAATCTAAAAAATGCTTGCATTTATGTAGGAAGCGGAAGTATACCAGATACAAATGGAGACGTAAAACCAAAAATAAAAATTAATGATCCAGATGATCCAAATGATATTAATGAAATAACCTTTATCAATATTCCTGTACTTAAATCATATTTAGCAAATGTAAGATTAAGTTATGATTTAGACACAGATAATTTAAATTCATTATTAGGAAAAGACGAAAATACTGATAATGGTTCAGCATTATATCGTGCATTAGTTTTGGTAGTGCCCCCAAGTGAGCTTCATATTGAGAATATAGACACATATAAAGAAAATACAAAAACACATTATTTTGAAAAAAATGAAAAAATAAAATATTCATTTACAAGTGATGTTATCTCTGGTTATGGAACAGCAAGTAAATATTATCCAACAGTTGCTACAATTGATGGAAAGAAATATGAACTAGAGAAAAATGACAGAACATATACAACAGTTGAATCACTTCCGGGATATGAAGAGTCAGGTGTTAAAACTATTACATTAAATAGTGTAACTTTAGACAATAATGAAATAATAAATTTAAAAGAAAAGACAACACAAATAGAAGTATTAAAAGATAAATTATCTATTGACAACTATGTTTTAGATACTGTAAGTGATGTACCAAATGTAACTTTTTCTATGAATGAT
The DNA here is from genome assembly GCA_947631385.1 of uncultured Clostridia bacterium. Taxonomy (GTDB): domain Bacteria; phylum Bacillota; class Clostridia; order TANB77; family CAG-508; genus CAG-269. Next base: position 9,200 of record CANRLE010000029.1, read on the forward strand.
GAGGAAGATACATTTAAGAGAGGAGAAATTATTATTACAAACTTGAGTAATAATCAAAAACAAACAATTCCTCTTGAAAAAGGTAAATTTACATACGAATTAAATGATTTAACAGAAAAAGTAATGTATCAAATTGATCTTTCTATTACATATGATTTAGATACTAATGAGCTAGGTGATGCAGCAGAAAATGAGAAAACAGAGATATTTGAAACTAAACAATTTAAGATTATTCAAAATTATGAATTAAAAATTAGTAATTTAAAAGTAATCAACATGAATAGAGAAGGAAGAAAGTTAGATATCCAATTTGAAAGCACTAATGCTGGTAACTATGATGTTATAGAAGTGAAGATAGACGGAAGTACTTATAGTGCTACAAAACAAGATGATGGAAGTTACATAGTAAAAGATATAACTTTTGAAGACCAAGAAAATAAAATTTTATATTTGCAAGAAGTAAAATTAGAAAACACTAAACAACTTCCAGTAACTGATACAAGTTTCAAAATTTTAAAAACAAAACCAACAGTTGATGTATTTAAAACTTCTGTATCAGCAAATAAAGATTTTATTACAGCAACATTTACACTAAAAGATAATGAAAAAACAGTAACAAAATTATATGCAACATTAAAATATGCAAAAACAGATGAAGTTGTTGAAACGAAAGAATTAGACGCAACTGCAAGTACTGTAAATCTAGAAGCACCAAAAGCAGAAACTTATAAAGTGGAACTTAGTGCAGACTATGACCTTGTAGATGGAGCAGTTCATAAAAATCAACAATTATCAGAACAACAGGATGTTAAAGTAGGAATTAGAGCAAGTATTGCAGGAACTAACATGTCTACTTATTATCCAAAAAAAGGCGGAACAGTTGATATTTTCTATAATATTGACGATAATACAGATTTAGATGTTAACAGTATAGTTGTAAATGACAAAACATATAGTGGTGATGAGTTACAAAAACAAGAAGATGGAACATATAAGATTAGTTATCAAGCACCAAGCGAATATGGAATAGTAGATTTAAAAATAACAAAAATATCTTATGACGAAGAAGAAATACAAGTAAATCGTATTGACCAATTTGATGTATTAAAATCACCAGTACAAATGATAGGATATACAGCTGAACCAAACTATGAAGATAAATCAGTAACATTTAAATTTACATTAATGGATAATGATAATGCTTTACTTGAGGGTGACAATAACTTGTATTGCTATTATGGACCATATACAGATGAAAAAGGAAATAGGACACCTAAAGTTCAATTAGGAGAGAACGAAATAACATTTAAAAATCTTGTAGAAGGTAGATTGTACTTATTTACAGTTATAGCATCATATGATTTAGATACAGACCAATTAAATAGTTTGCTAGGAAAAGATAGTAATACGAATGAAGGTCGTGCTCTTACTAGAATCGGATTTGTGCTAATGCCTCAACAATAATATGAATAGAATAGAATGGAGAGTGACAAAATGTTAGAATTAGAAGAAAACACTAAAATATTGCAAGCTTTAAAACAAAAATTAGAAGAATTGGGTGAATCTCTTTGACATAGCTAATTTAAAAAGAAAATTAGCAGAATTAGAAGAACAAACATATCAAGAAAATTTTTGGAATGATACACAAAAATCTAGCAAAATATTATCACAAATCAAAAGTATAAAAGCAAAAACAAATGAATATCAAAGATTAGAAACAGAGATAGCAAACCTAATAGAATTGACTGAATTAGTAGAATTAGAAGCAGATGAACAAATGGCAAAAGACATTATAAAAAATACGAATAAAATGCAAAAAGAAATTGAAAAATTTGAAATAACAACTTTTCTATCTGGAAAATATGATGCCAATAATGCAATAGTTACTATTCATCCGGGAGCAGGAGGAACAGAGTCACAAGACTGGGCTGAAATG
>CANRLE010000030.1 GCA_947631385.1 uncultured Clostridia bacterium
ATCCACATTCATCAATATTTGATGCTACTGCTGGTATAATGTTAACAGATACTTTTGTAAAATTAGTAGCATGGTATGACAACGAATGGGGATATTCAAATAAATTAGTAGACTTGGCATGTTATATTGCATCTAGAAGTTAAATAAAGGATTTGGGGACGGCCCCATAATCCTTATTTTTTTGTAAAAATGCAAAACATTAAAGAAAGAGAGGAAAATAACATGAAAAAATTCGACAAAAAAATTGTACTAGAAGATGGAGAAGAGTATTATGGATATGGATTTGGAGCAGATAAAGAAACAATATGTGAAATTGTTTTTAATACTTCCATGGTAGGATATCAAGAAATTGTCTCAGACCCTTCATATACATATCAAATGGTAGTAATGACATATCCACTTATAGGAAATTATGGAATAACAGATGACGACTATGAAACAAAGCAACCAACTATAGGAGGAATGATTGTAAGAGAATATAATGACCATCCAAGCAACTTTCGTTATACAAAAACATTATCAGAATACTTAGAAGAAAACAATATACCTGGAATTACAGGAATTGATACTAGAAAATTAACAAGGAGCATACGTGAAAAAGGAAGTAGAAAAGTAATTTTAACAGATATTAATACAAGCAAACAAAAGGCATTAAAAAAATTACAAGAATATGAAATACCAAAAGATGCAGTAGCTAAAGTAAGTTGTAAAAAAAGATGGTATTCTAGAACTGCAAATCCTAAATTCAATGTAGTAGCAGTAGATTGTGGTATAAAATTAAACATTGTAAGAAGTTTAAACAAAAGAGGTTGTAATGTAACAGTAGTTCCATATAATACAACAGCAAAAGAAATCAAAGAATTAAAACCAGACGGAATATTTTTATCAAATGGACCAGGAGATCCTGAAAATGTTACAGAAGTAATAAAACTAGTAAAACAATTAAGAGGAAAATATCCAATTTTTGGAATTTGCTTAGGACATCAAATGATTAGTTTAGCATATGGAGCTAAAACTTATAAACTAAAATTTGGGCATAGAGGTGGGAATCATCCAGTAAAAAATTTAAAAACAGGTAAGATTGAAATAACAAGTCAAAATCATAGTTATGCAGTAGATGAAGAATCATTGAAAAAAACAGGATTAATAATAACACATAAAAATATATTGGATGATACAATAGAAGGAGTAGCATGTCCAAAAGACAGAATATTTAGTGTACAATATCATCCAGAAAGTGCACCAGGACCACAAGACAGCGGATATTTATTTGATCAATTTATCGAGACTATGATGTCGAAAACGAAATAAGGATTATGGGGCCGTCCCCAAATCCTCAAGAAAAGGAGAAGGAAAAATGCCAAAAAGAAAAGATATTAAAACTGTATTAGTGATTGGCTCAGGACCAATTGTTATAGGACAAGCAGCAGAGTTTGATTATGCTGGAACACAAGCCTGCCTAGCTTTGAAAGAGGAAGGATATAAAGTTATTTTAGTTAATTCAAATCCAGCAACAATTATGACAGATACATCAATTGCAGATAAGGTTTACATGGAACCATTGACAATAGAATATATAGCAAAAATTATTAGATATGAAAGGCCAGATGCAATTCTTCCAGGAATTGGAGGACAGACAGGTTTAAATATAGCAATGCAATTGTATAAGAAAGGTGTTTTAAAAGAATGTCAAGTAGAACTTTTAGGAACTAGTAGTGAAAGCATTGAAAAAGCGGAAGATAGGGAAAAATTTAAAGAACTTTGTCAACAATTGGGAGAACCTGTATTGGAGTCTATTATAGCAACTTCAGTGGAGGAAGGAATGGAAGCAGCAAATAAAATAGGTTATCCAGTTGTTTTAAGACCTGCATTTACTTTAGGAGGAACTGGTGGAGGATTTGCAGATGATGAAGAAGAATTAAAAACTATTATAAAAAATGCCTTAAAACTTTCACCAGTTGGTCAAGTATTGGTGGAAAAGAGTATTAAAGGTTATAAAGAAATTGAATATGAGGTAATTAGAGATAAAAATGATACAGCAATCACTGTATGTAATATGGAAAATTTAGATCCAGTTGGAATACATACAGGAGATTCTATTGTAGTAGCTCCAAGCCAAACTTTAACAAATAAAGAATATCAATTATTGAGAGATAGTGCATTAAAAATTATTAGAGCATTAAAGATAGAAGGTGGATGCAATGTACAGTTTGCATTAGACCCACATTCTTTTCAGTATTATTTAATTGAAGTAAATCCAAGAGTATCTCGTTCTTCTGCATTAGCTTCAAAAGCAAGTGGATATCCAATTGCTAGAGTTTCTGCCAAAATTGCTATAGGAATGAGATTAGATGAAATTATGCTAGCAAATACACCAGCTAGTTTTGAACCAGCATTAGATTATGTGGTAACTAAAATAGCTAGATTTCCATTTGATAAATTTACACTTGCTTCTAATAAATTAAGCACACAGATGAAAGCTACAGGAGAAGTTATGAGTGTAGGAAGAACTTTTGAAGAGAGCTTATTAAAAGCGGTTCGTTCATTAGAAATAGGTGTATGCCATATTCAAATGTATAAATTTGATAAATATGAAACAGAAGATTTAATGAAATATATTAAAGAAGGAACAGACGATAGAATTTATGCTATTGCAGAGTTAATTAGGAGAAATATTGATATCGGTTTAATTTATAATATTACTAAAATTGATATGTTCTTTTTAGAGAAAATTAGACATATTGTCAAATTAGAAGAAAGATTAGCAGAAAATGTTGAAAATATAGAAGTATTAAAACAAGTGAAAAAATTAGGGTTTAGTGATAAATATATTGCAAAGATATGGAAAAAAACAGAAGAGGAGATTTATCAGTTAAGAAAAAAAGAAAAAATAAAACCAGTATATAAGATGATAGATACTTGCAGTAGTGAGTTTGAAAGTTATGTACCATATTTCTATTCTACATATGAGGAAGAAAATGAATCTGTTGTAAGTAATAAAAAGAAAATTATTGTTTTAGGAGCTGGACCAATTAGAATAGGTCAAGGTGTAGAGTTTGATTATTCTACCGTACATGCTATTAAAACTATAAAACAAGCAGGTTATGAAGCAATTATAATAAATAATAATCCAGAAACTGTGTCAACTGACTATACCACAAGTGATAAATTATATTTTGAGCCATTAACAGTTGAAGATGTTATGAACATTATTGACTTAGAAAAGCCAGAGGGGATTATTGCAGCTTTAGGAGGACAAACAGCTATTAATTTAGCAGAACCACTTGCAAAACTAGGAGTTAAAATTGTTGGAACAAATGTGGATGCGATTGAAAAGGCAGAAAATAGAGATGCTTTTGAAAAAGTAATGAAAAAATTGAAATTATTACAACCTAAAGGAGAGGCAGTAACTAATATAAAAGATGGTATCAAAGTAGCAAAAGAAATAGGATATCCTGTTTTAGTAAGACCAAGTTATGTTTTAGGTGGAAGAGCTATGCAAATTGTTTCTAGCCAGAAAGCATTAGAAAAATATTTAAAAACAGCTGTGGAAGTTAATAAAAAACAACCAGTTTTGGTTGATAAATATATTGTAGGAAAAGAGTTAGAAGTTGATGCAGTATGTGATGGGACAGACGTGTTTGTACCAGGAATTATGGAGCATGTTGAAAAAACTGGGATTCATTCTGGAGATAGTATAAGTATTTATCCAACTTTTAGCGTAAGTGAAAAAGCAAAACAAACAATATTAGATTATACTGTAAAATTGGGACTGGGTATTGGCATTGTTGGTTTGTATAATATTCAATTTATTGTAGATAAAAATGAAGATGTTTATGTAATAGAAGTAAATCCAAGGTCTTCTAGAACAGTACCATTTATATCTAAATCAACAGGATATTCGCTAGCTGATATAGGCACTTTAGTTATGTTAGGTAAAACATTAAAAGAACAAGGAATTAAAGAAGTGTATCCAAAGGAAAAAGAAAAGTGGTATGTAAAAGCTCCAGCATTTTCTTTCTCAAAATTGAATGGATTAGATGCTTATTTATCACCAGAAATGAAATCAACAGGAGAGGCAATAGGATATGATAAAAAATTGACAAGAGCACTTTATAAGGCACTTCAGTCATCTGGAATGCATGTGGTAAATTATGGAACTATATTTTTAACAATTGCAGATAAAGATAAGGAAGAAGCACTTCCTCTAATTAGAAGATTTTATAATCTGGGATTTAATATAGAAGCAACACAAGGAACAGCAGAATTCTTAAAGGCACAGGGCATTAGAACTAGAATTAAAAAGAAAATTAGTGACGGAAGTGAAGAAATATTAGATTCAATGAGACAAGGATATGTAAGTTATGTGATTAATACCATGGATTTGGATTCTATCGACCAAGAAACAGATGGGGCATTGATTAGAAGGTGTGCAGTTGATAATAATATTCCAATTTTTACAGCTTTGGATACAGTACGAGTATTGTTAGATGTGTTAGAAGAAATAACATTAGGAATTTCAACAATAGATGAATAGATATTCAAAATCATAAAATAGGACTTGAAAAGTATTTGATTTTGATATAGAATAAGAAATGTATACAGATAACAAAGGAGGAATAGTGATGAAAAGATTTAATAGAATTAAAGAGTCAACTAAAGGAGTAACTATAATAGCATTAGTAGTAACTATTACTATTTTGTTGATTGTTGCTGGCATTTCACTTGGAAGTATAACTGACAAGAAGCGGTTCTGTTAAACAAGCTGAAGAAGTAAACAATAAACTTGAAAAAGAAAGTTTAATTCAAAAAATACAAGCAGAATTATATGAAGAAAAAGTAAAAACTGGAGAAACACCAAATGTTGATAAATTGATAGAAATTATTAGAGAAAATGACGAAAGTGCAACTATAGGTAGTAATTCATTTGTAATAAGTGGTAGTGGAGAAACAGTTCAATTTAGTGAAATTTCAGGATGGGAATAAAATAGCGGTATGGAATAAAGAAAAAATGATAATACTATATTAGGAGGAATGTAAAATGGATAAAAAAACAATAAAAGATATTGATTTAAAAGGAAAAAAAGTATTTGTTCGTTGTGACTTCAATGTACCAATGGACGAAGAAAGGAATATTACAGATAACACAAGAATTGTGGCAGCTTTGCCAACAATAAATTATTTGCTAGAAAATGACTGTGCTATTATTTTATGCTCACATTTAGGAAGACCAAAAGGAGAATTCAAGCCAGAATATTCATTAAAACCAGTAGCAAAAGAATTATCAAAACTATTAGGAAAAGAAGTTATAATGGCAGAAGACGTAATTGGTGAAGATGCAAAAAATAAAGCAAAAAATCTACAACAAGGACAAATTTTATTATTAGAAAATGTAAGATTTCAAAAAGAAGAAACAGAAAATGATGCAGAATTTGCTAAACAATTAGCAAGTATGGCAGAAATCTATGTAAATGATGCATTTGGGTCAAGTCATAGAGCTCATAGCTCAACAGCAGGAATAGCAGAATATTTACCAGCTGTATCTGGATTTTTAATTGAAAAAGAATTAAAATTTTTAGGAAATGCTATTAATAACCCAGAAAGACCATTTGTAGCAATTTTAGGTGGCGCAAAAGTATCTGATAAAATTGGAGTAATTGATAATTTGTTAGAAAAAGTAGATACTTTAATAATCGGAGGAGGAATGGCATATACATTTTTCAAGGCACAAGGATATGAAGTAGGAAAATCTATTTGCGAACTTGATAAATTAGATTTGGCTAAAGAATTAATGAAAAAAGCAGAAGAAAAGGGAGTTAAATTAATTTTACCAATAGATGTAAAAATAGGAAAAGGAGAAAATCTAGAAGGTGAAAGCAAAACAGTAAAATATACAGATATTCCAGAAGACTGGGAAGGATTAGATATTGGTGAAGAAACAATAAAATTATATGCAGAAGAATTAAAAAAGGCTAAAACTGTAGTATGGAATGGTCCATTAGGATTATTTGAAGTTGCTCAATTTGCAGTTGGAACTAATGAAATTGCAAAAGCATTAGCTGACATTGATGCAACTGTTATTATAGGCGGTGGAGACTCAGCAGCAGCTATCAAAAAAGCAGGATTAGAAGATAAAATGACTCATATTTCAACAGGTGGAGGAGCATCATTAGAATTCTTAGAAGGAAAGGCATTACCAGGAATAGAATGTTTAATGAATAAATAAATATACAAAGAGAGGGATAAGTATGAGAAAAAAGGTAATTGCAGGAAATTGGAAAATGAATATGCTTCCAAATGAAGCAATAAAGTTTATAGAAGAATTGATACCATTGGTTAAAAATACAGAACATGAGGTAATTTTATGTGTGCCATATACTGATTTGTTTTATGCACTTTTAACTGCACAAAATACAAACATAAAGATAGGTGCTCAAAATATGCACTTTGAAGAGAGTGGGGCATTTACAGGAGAAGTATCTGGAGAGATGCTAAAATCAATCAATGTAGAATATGTTATTATAGGACATTCAGAAAGAAGACAATATTATAATGAAACAGATGAAACAGTAAACAAAAAAATCAAGGCGGCATTTAAAAATGAATTAAAACCAATTGTCTGTGTAGGAGAAACATTAGAACAACGAGAAGCGGGAAAAACAGAAGAAATAATTACAAAACAGACAGAATTAGCATTAGAAGGATTAACAGATGAACAAGTAGCAAATACAATAATTGCATATGAACCAATATGGGCAATTGGAACAGGAAAAACTGCGACAAAAGAAGATGCAAATAATAGTATTAAAGCAATTCGAAATAAAATTGAACAAATCTATGGACAAAAAGTGTCAAGTAGAGTTATAATACAGTATGGCGGAAGTGTAAAAAGCACAAATGCCAAGGAACTATTTGAAATGTCTGACATAGATGGTGGACTAGTAGGTGGTGCAAGTCTGAAAGTAGATGAATTCAGTAAAATAGTAAATTTCTAAAACTAATCATTAGATAAAAGAAAAGGATGGTAGATATGAAGGACAAATTAACGATGCTAATGATATTAGATGGTTTTGGTAATAATCCAAATAAAGATGGAAATGCAATTAAATTAGCAAAAACACCTAATATAGATAAACTAATGAAAAAGTATCAAACAACAGAAATCCATACAAGTGGTTTAGCAGTTGGATTACCAGAAGGACAAATGGGAAACTCAGAAGTAGGACATACTAATATTGGTGCTGGTAGAATTGTATATCAAGAATTAACAAGAATTACCAAATCAATAGAAGATGGAGACTTCTTTACAAATCCAGAATTTATATCAGCAATAGAAAACTGCAAAAAATACAATTCTAAATTGCATATTTTAGGACTTGTATCTGACGGTGGTGTACACAGCCATAATAGGCATTTATATGGATTATTAGAAATGGCAAAAAGAAGAGATTTTGAAAATGTCTATGTACATTGTTTCTTAGATGGAAGAGATACTCCTCCAGCATCAGCAGAAAGCTATATAATTAAGTTACAAGAAAAAATGACAGAAAAAGAAATAGGAAAAATAGCAAGTATTTCAGGAAGATTTTATGCAATGGATAGAGACAAAAGATGGGAAAGAGTAAAAAAATGTTATGATGCTTTAGTAAATGGTGAAGGAAACAAGGCAGGAAATGTTATAAAAGCCATAGAAGATTCTTATCAAAAAGAAGTGTTTGATGAATTTGTAGAACCAACATTAATTTGTAATGGAGAAGAACCAGTTGCCACAATAGGAAAACATGACTCTGTTATATTTTTTAATTTTAGACCAGACAGAGCTAGAGAAATTACAAGAGCTTTAGTAGATCCAAAATTTGATGGATTTGAAACTAAGAAAGATTTAGATTTATATTATGTATGTTTCACAAATTATGATGAAACTATGCCAAATGTGCATATAGCATTCAAAAAGGAAACACTAAAAAATACATTTGGAGAATATGTAAGCAAAAAAGGTTATACACAATTACGTATTGCAGAAACAGAAAAATATGCACATGTAACTTTCTTCTTTAATGGAGGAGAAGAAAAACAATATGAAGGTGAAGAAAGAATATTAGTACCATCACCAAAGGTAGAAACATATGATTTAAAGCCAGAAATGAGTGCATATGAAGTTACAGACAAAGTTTTAGATGCTATTAAAAATGATAAATATGATTGCATTATATTAAACTATGCAAATACAGATATGGTTGGACATACGGGAAGTTTAGAAGCTGCAATTAAAGCAGTAGAGGCAGTTGATGAATGTGTTGGAAAAGTGGCTGAATTAGTAGAAGAAAAACAAGGTAATTTACTTATAACAGCAGACCATGGAAATGCAGAGCAAATGATTGATTACAGCACAGGTGAACCACACACTGCACATACAACTAATCCTGTACCATTAATATTAGTAACACCAAACAAAACCTTAAAACTAAAATCAGGAGGAAAATTAGCAGATTTAGCACCAACAATGTTAGATTTGATGAATCTTGATAAACCAGAAGAAATGACAGGTACTAGTTTATTAGATAAGGAATAAAAAATATGTTAAATCATACAAAAAAAATTAGAGAAATATATGAGGATATACAAAGAAGACTATTTTATATGATACCAGAAAAATGGGATAAGTTGCTTTTATATAGCTCTGTTCTTGATGTACCAGACAAAGATGGAAAGACAGGAGAATTATTTTTCTATTATATTCCAAAAGGTATCTTTAAAAAAAAGCCAGTCAATGTATATGAAATACCTTCTAAGTTTAATTTAGATGAGAGTCAATATTTAAAATTAGTTCAAATTTTGTATCAAAAAATAAAAGAACTAAGAAATGAATTTCGAAAATCAGAAAGAAATGAAATTTGGACTAATTTAACTATGTCAATTCAAAACTTAAAGTTTAAAGTTGAATATGATTATACAGATTTAAACAATACAGATTTCTCTAGCTATGAAAGACATGTAATATGGCGATATGAAAATTTAGGTATTACAGAAGAGCAAGTAAGCAAAGAAGATAAGGAAATCTTAAAAAGATATCTGCTAGGTGCTAGAACTTTATCAAGAAAAGAGCATTATGATACAGGAATTTATATACAAGATGTTGAAAATGTAATTGCTTATAGTACAGAAAATCCAACAGAAGAACCAAATGAAGAAAAAGAACAAAAAACAACACAGACTAAGCATAAAAACCAACTTTTAATGTCAAAAGAAGAAATAGAAAAAATGAAAAAATGAAAGGAGTAATTAAAATGATTTATTCAAAAGAATTAGAAGAAATGTGCTGTGTAGCAAAGGGGGTAGACCATGGACCAGCACCAATTCCAGAAGAAGGAAAATGGGTAAAAGCAAAAGAAATTAAAGATATATCAGGTTTAACACATGGTATTGGATGGTGTGCACCTCAACAAGGAGCATGTAAATTAACTTTAAATGTTAAAGATGGAATTATACAAGAAGCTTTAATAGAAACAATAGGATGTTCAGGAATGACACATTCAGCTGCTATGGCTGGTGAAATTTTAACAGGAAAAACAATTTTAGAAGCATTAAATACAGACTTAGTATGTGATGCAATTAATACTGCTATGAGAGAGTTGTTCTTACAAATTGTATATGGTAGAACACAAACGGCTTTCTCTGAAGGTGGATTACCAGTAGGAGCAGGATTAGAAGATTTAGGAAAAGGACATACTTCTCAAGTTGGAACTATTTATTCAAGTTCTTTAAAAGGACCAAGATACTTAAATTTAGCAGAAGGATACATAGTTGAAATTGGATTAGACAAAAATGATGAAATTATTGGATATAAATATGTACATTTAGGAAAAATGATGGATAACATTAAGAAAGGAATCGACCCAAAAGAAGCAATTGAAAAAGCTTCTGGTACTTATGGAAGATTTGATGAAGCTGTAAAGAAAATTGATCCAAGAGAACAATAATATAAATATAATAAGGAGGAATAAAAATGGCAGTAACATTTGAAAGTTATGAAAGAAGAATTGAACAAATTAAACCAGTAATGGAGAAATACGGTATTAAAGATTTTGAAGATGCATTAGAAATATGTAAAGAAAAAGGATTTAATCCATATGAAATAGTAAAAGGAGTGCAACCAATTTGTTTTGAAAATGCGGCATGGGCATACACATTAGGAGCTGCAATAGCTATAAAAAAAGGATGCACAAAAGCAGCAGATGCAGCAAAAGCAATAGGAGAGGGATTACAAGCATTTTGTATTCCTGGTTCTGTTGCAGATGACAGAAAAGTTGGATTAGGACATGGAAACCTAGCATCTATGTTGTTATCAGAAGATACAAAGTGTTTTGCATTTTTAGCAGGACATGAATCTTTTGCAGCAGCAGAAGGAGCAATTGGAATTGCAAAATCTGCAAACAAGGTAAGAAAAGAACCATTAAGAGTTATTTTAAATGGACTTGGAAAAGATGCAGCACAAGTTATTTCTAGAATTAATGGATTTACATATGTAAAAACAGATTTTGATTACTTTACAGGAAAAGTAAAAGTAGTAGAAGAAATTGCTTATTCAGATGGAGAAAGAAGCAAAGTTAAATGCTATGGAGCTAATGATGTAAGAGAAGGTGTTGCAATTATGTGGATGGAAGACGTTGATGTTTCTATTACAGGAAATTCAACAAATCCAACAAGATTTCAACATCCAGTAGCAGGTACATACAAAAAAGAAAGAATAGAAGCAGGAAAAAAATATTTTTCAGTAGCAAGTGGAGGAGGAACAGGAAGAACATTACATCCAGATAATATGGCAGCAGGACCAGCTTCTTATGGTATGACAGATACAATGGGAAGAATGCATTCAGATGCACAATTTGCAGGTTCATCATCTGTACCAGCACACGTAGAAATGATGGGTCTAATTGGAATGGGAAATAACCCAATGGTTGGTGCATCAGTAGCTGTAGCTGTTGCAGTGGAAGAAGCAATGAAATGAGCGAGGAAGTTACAAGACCTACCGTAATGGAGGTTAATATTAGTAATTTTAAGTATAATATAGAACAAATAAAGAAAAGGACAAATCCAA
>CANRLE010000031.1 GCA_947631385.1 uncultured Clostridia bacterium
AAGCAAAATAAGTCCTTGATGATGTGCCATATAGGTTTTTACAACTGCACTTCTTTTTCCTTTTTCTACTCTTTCTGGTGTATAGTCAATTGCTTCATAAAAGCCGAATTTATCATACATACCCTCTTGTTCTAAAATTTTTAGGTTTTTCACTTCTTCTTTCGGTACTTCTCCAATAGCTAAAAATCCTCCATAACTTGATACTACCATTTCGTCTGCAAGTCCTCGTTTTAGTCCAAGCCATGGTATTCCAAATGCTTTATATTGATAGTTTGACTGTAAGTCTTTTACATTAAAAGCCGCTTCTGATATTCCCCATGCTATATTTAAGTTTTTACAATATTCCATTTGTGTTTTTATTAGAAATTTACAAGATTCATCTAATAAGCTACCATCATATTTTGGAATATTAATATTTGGCATAAGATATTCAAATGCTGTTCCTGACCACGAAACTAATCCTTTATACTTTCCTAAAGTTGTTAAAGTTCTACTTAAATGGTTCCAATGCCTACTTGGTACATCCTTTTTTGCAATTGCTACTAAACTTGCTTGTCTTGCTTCTGAAGCTAGTAAATCATAATAAGAATCTGTCAATTTATTTTCTTCTATATTAAACCCAATAGAAAAAATTTGTTGTTCATAATTATATAATAAGCTAAAATCAGTATTTTGAATAAGTTTTTCAACCACATCTTTTTGGCTTGAATTAACTTCATCAAAAAAAGTTTTAACTACATATAGATATCCTACTAGATTACCACTATCAACAGTTGATACATATCTTGGTGTTAATGGCTCTTTTGTACGAATATTATACCAATTATATAAATGTCCATTCCATTTTGGCAAACTGTCTATTGTATTAATAATTTTACTTAATAAATTAATTGCATGTTCTAAATCTATATAATTTAAATCATATGCAGACATAACTGCTAATAGTGACAATCCAATATTAGTAGAAGATGTTCGTGGGATTATTTTATCTCTTCTATCCTCTTGATAGTTATCTGGTATTAAATAATTATTTTCTTCTGTTAAATAGGTTTCAAAAAAGTCCCATGTTTTTTTACCAATGTCTAATAAATATTTTTTATCTTCTTGTGATAGTTTTTCTAGTGCTTTCTCTTTTTCAATGTCTTTGCTAATATACCACATAATTATTGGTGTTATAAACCAGAATATACCCAATAAAACTCCAAAAATATTACCTTTTAATAAACTTAGGCCTATTGTAATAACACCTGCCAAAACATTAATTGACATTTGGTTATAATATGATATTAAATTTGATTTTGCTTGTTTTTCTGCTTCTTCTGATGTTGTCCACTCTAAAAGATGGCTGTGACTGTAAAATACTCTATATAAAGTCTTTATAATTGCTTTCGCAGACATGTATGCTTTGTATGGCAAGCATGCTAGTGTGATAATTCCTCGTAAAATAGCACCTTGCACACCTGAAATTTTAGGAGTGAATGTTTTCTGTTTCTGTTCTCCTTCTTTCTTAAAAATACAAGCATTAACTAATTCTAACAAATATGGAAAAACAGCTACTGCTAACATTGTAGTAACTCCCAAATAAATTGGTTTTTCTTGTATTAACCCAATAATATTGCAATAAATAATTGAAACTATTATACTAATTTCTAAGAGGCTTCTTCTTAAATTATCAAATATTTTGAATTTAGAAAGCAAATTTAGAGGACTTTGTACTCCTAACCATTTAATTATTTGCCAATCTCCTCTAATCCACCTAGAAAGTCTATTCATGAAACTATTATATTTTGTTGGATATCCATCCATAAGCATAATATCAGATACGAGTCCACATCTTAAATAACATCCTTCTAATAAATCATGACTTAATACTGTATTTTCTGGAATTTGATTTTCTAATACTTGTGCATAAGTTTCTAAATTGTAAATTCCTTTTCCAGTAAAAATTCCTTCATTAAAATTGTCTTGATATGTGTCTGATATAGCATTTGTGTATGAGTCTGTTCCACCTGCTCCTGCAAAGATTTTAGTAAAAAGTGTTTTATAACTGACATCTAAATTCACACCAATACGTGGTTGCATAATTCCATATCCATCTACTACTATATTTTTTTCTTCATCAATTACTGGTTTATTTAAGATGTGTGCCATACTTCCTATTAATTCAAAGGCTGAATTCAAGACTAAATCTGTATCTGCATCTAATGTAATTATATATTTTATTTTTTCCTTAGGTTGGTTTTCTAATGTATTTACACGAAATGGATTTTTTATATTTCCTAATAAATAATTATTAAATTGAGTCAGCATACCTCTTTTGCGTTCCCAGCCTAGATATGAGCCTTCTTTTTCATTCCATGTACGCTTTCTGTAAATAAAACTAAAAACTGGCATTTTATTTTGTTCTTGCTTATATTTTGTATTTAATTCTTTTGCTAGCTCTTCTCCCTGTTGTATTACTTCTTCATCGCTTTCTTCTTCTCGCTGTGGGCTTTCGCTACAATCACCTAATAATGTAAAATATATATTATCAGATTTATTTGCTAAATAAAACACTTCTAGTTTTCTCATTAATTCTTGTACTTTTTCTTTGTTATCTAAAATAGTTGGAATTACCACCATCGTTTTATTTTCTTCATTAATTCCATTTGAAAAGTCTAATTTTGGAATTAGTTTCGGTTTTACTACCTTACTTAATATATATTGTGTTATTTGTATAGCAATCTCTGAAGAAGGTATTAAGAACAATAGAAAGCTTAAAATATTAAATTCAGTATATATGCTAATAGCTAATGATATTAATATGCTAAAAATACTAATTCCTAATAAATAAGCTTTTGTTTTATCTTTTGAGTCCATTTGCCTGCTTATTTTATATTGTAATTTATCATATAATTCATTTATTCCTTTATCTATTAAATAATAACCAATATGAGATTGCTTACTACCAATTTCTTTTTGACTTGCAATGTCTAGTGCTTTTCTTGCAATGTAAATTTCTGAAATTTTAGTTTTTTTAGAAATTTCTTTTATCCTAGTTCTATAATACTCTTTTGTTTTATCATCCATTTTATCATAGACTTGACTTGGATCTTTTTTTAGAATATCTTCAACTCCATTAATTTTTTCAAATATTTCTAAAAAGTTAATTCTTTGAATTTTTTTTATACTTGTAATACTATTTCCTATTGATACTTTTCTAACAGCAATATCGAAGTGCTCTTTTTTAATAACTTCTGATACACTTGTTCCTGTCATTTCTACTGCTTCTTCTAATGCTTTTAAATAGCTATATCCCTTTTTCCCATATCTTTTTAAAATATATGACATGTATTCAATAAAAGGATATTTCATGTCTTTAAATATGTCAGTCTGGATAGATTTGAAATTTTGTTCTGCTCTAGTTTTATTTTCTATTAGTCTTTCTACTATGTTTTCTGCTTTGTATTTTTGAATTTGACAACTATAAATTTTTTCACAAATTTCTCTTATATTTTCAATAATTGCAATTTGAAGAAATATGCCTATATTCCATATTTCTTCCATACTTAATGTTTTTTTAGTTTGATAGCTTATTAAATAATCTTCTAAATCATTTTTTTCTATTTTATTATCTGTATAAGCTATAATTTCCGATGCCAATACATAAATTCTTGCGAATCCTTTGTATGGTCCATTTTCTATTCCTACAAAATTTGTATATTTTTTTAAAGTGAGTTCTTTTTGAATTTGTTTTACAGTTTCTTCTATACTATATAAGTTGTCTAATAACCATTCTCCTGCTGGATGAATGCTAATTCCTAGTTTTAAATGTTCATTTAATAAATTATATACATGTTCTATTACTTTATAATTTTCTAACATTTGTGGTACTGGATAAGTATCTTTTTGTGATTTGCTACTTAGATTATGATTAGATGCTATTTTTTGTAAATGATTTTCTAATTGATTCTTATCTAGTAATGTTCCATTTATTTTTAATGTTCTATTTGTTTTCAAAAAAATTCCACTCCTTGCTCAATATGTTTTAAACATATTGTTTGCAATGAGTGGTAATTTTATGCATCACTATGTAATTAAAGCTCTTTTTCTTCGTCTTTTTCTGCTTCTTGTTTGGCTTTCATTTCTGATACTCTTGTCATTTCTATTTGTATATTATTATCAGTTCCATAATACATTTCTCCTGCTGCGAATTTACTAGTTTCCTTCAATGCTTTTTTATAAGTTCTTATGAGATTGCTTCTATCAATATCTTCATATTGTGTGTCATATTCAGTGCTTTGCATATCTGAAATTCTGTCTATAAAATTTAATATATCCTCAGAAGCTATTTTTTTAGTACCGTATGTTGTTCCAGTCATGCTTACTTTTAAACGTTCCAACATCGTTTACATCTATGTGAGCTAATCTATCATCCTCCGTTGGTACCAATTTAATATCATTTGGCGATACATTTAAAAGTGCTGATAACTTACTTTTTATTACATCCATTTGCAATAATCTAATCCTTGAAGATAATTCTATTATTTCTTTATTTTTTAAATTTCCATTTGTTAATTCTTCTTCTATACTTTCTATCCTGTTTTTTATATCTTCATCAATTCCTAATTCATCCAATGTTTTTCCTCCAATGTCTAATGCTTGTTCAAGTGTTATCGGTTTACCATCGTTATGCTCCTTGAGTGTTTTAACACCACCAAATACAATAGCTCCTGATAATATTGCTATTCCTGTTCCAATTTTTACCCTTCTTCTAATTTGATTTTGCCTTTCAATTTTTCTTCTTTTATATCTTTCACGAGGTAATTCTTTTCTTTTAACATTAGGTACTTTTATTTCTCCTTCAAATTCATTTCTTTTTAAAAAATCTGCTCTTCCTTCCATATTTATTCCTCCTTCGCATTTTTCAATACACTTATATTATACCACTTTATTAAAAAAAATGCAAAAAAACTGTTGATACATATTTCTTTTACTCAAACAATGCCATTATTTCTTCTTTTGAAAGTTTATTAATAAACTTCTCTTCTGTTGAAAGTAGCTGTTCAGAAAGCTCTGCCTTTTTTTCTTGCAATTTATTAATTTTCTCTTCAATCGTATTAGTAGTAATCAGTTTATAAACCTGAACACTATTTCTTTGTCCTATCCTATAAGCTCTATCAGTAGCTTGATTTTCACTAGACACGTTCCACCAAGGGTCATAATGTATAACAATATCTGCACCAGTCAAATTTAGTCCTGTTCCACCAGCTTTTAAAGAAATAAGAAATACCTTTATAGATTCATCTTTATTAAACTTTTCAACCATTTCCACTCTTTTACTAACTTGCGTGCTTCCTGTTAATTTATAATATTCGATGTCTTCTTTTTTCAATTTTTCTTCTATTATTGAAAACATTGAAGTATAACTTGAAAATAGTAAAATTCTATGTCCTGATTGTATTGCCTCTCTTACAATATCCATACATTGATTTAATTTTCCACTTTCTCCATTATAATTATCAATAAATAGACTTGGGTGACAACATATTTGTCTTAATCTTGTAAGTAACATCAATATTTTAAATTTACTTTTTTCAAATCCGTTTTCACTTAATTGTTCTGCCACTTCTTTTTTAGTTTGAGCAAAATAAGAAACGTATAATTTTTGTTGTTCTTCAACCATTTCACTATTCATAACTGTTATATTTTTTTCTGGTAATTCTGTTAAAACTTCTGCTTTTACTCTTCTTAGAATGAATGGATTTATCATTAATTTCAATTTTTTTAAAGCCTGTTCATCATTATCTTTTAGAATTGGTATCTCAAACTTCTTTTTAAATTTATTATAATTATATAAATATCCTGGCATTATAAAGTCAAATATTGACCATAGTTCTGATATTGAATTTTCTATTGGAGTTCCTGTCAAAGCAAATTTTGTCTCTCCTATTAAGTTTTTCAATGCTGTAGCATTCTGTGTTGCAAAGTTTTTAATGTATTGTGCCTCATCTGCTATGATATATTTGAATTCTTTATTTTCATATTCAAAGACATCTCTTTTTAAAGAATCATAAGATGTTATAATTAAGTCATAATTTTTATAAGATTCTATTAAATTTTTTCTAGTAGCTACGTCTCCTTTGATTGCTAAGACTTTCATATTTTTTGCCCATTTTTCTGCTTCAGCTTTCCAATTTAGCACTAGAGAACTTGGACAAACTACAATTGATGGTTTTACATTTTTGGTTTTTAATTCAGACGATATTAATGCTATTAATTGAAGAGTTTTACCTAATCCCATATCATCTGCAAGAATTCCCCCTAACTTGTAATTTTCTAATACTTTTAGCCATTTATATCCTGTTTTTTGATAATCTCTTAATATTCCTTCAAATTTTTTGTTTATTTTTATATTTTCAGAAAAATTTTTATTTTCTATATTGTTAATTAGTCTTGTAAAATCATCATTTCTTGTTGTATTTATTGTTTTATTTTGATGTAACATTTTCTCTAAATACATACTTCTATTTGCTGGAATTTTTATAATTCCATTGTCTAATTTATCATAATTTACATCTAAAATATTTTGAATATCATTTAAAAACTCTATATCTTCATTTTTTTCTAAGTTTAGATAATCACCATTTTTTAACTTATAATATTTCTTCTTGATATTATAATTATTCAATATATCTTTTATTTCATCTATGTCAACATTAATTTTAGAAATGTCTAGTTCCAATAATCCATTGTCTAATTTAACAGACACATTTGAAATTTTAGGATTTTTTATTTTCTTATTTTTAAATTTATCTGTTACTAGAACTTCAAAATCATTCATATATTTTGAAACTTTTTGAGATAAAAACTCATATGTGGCATCTTGATCTTTTAAAACAAAATACTTCTTATTTCCTATTAGTTCAAAACCATCTAGGAATATCCTTTTTAAAACATTCCTCTCTTCTATCATATTTCTTACTATATTATTTTCTAAAACATATTGTTGATAATTGTTATCTAATATATTAAATTCATAATTAGAATAACAGAATTTCAATTCCATTGTTATATTATCTTTTTCGTCCAAACCTAAATAAATTTTTGATGCTAATTTGTTCACTAAAATTGCCTCTTTAGCTACTTCCACTGGCAAATTTTCTGTCTCAACAAAATCCATTACTTCAGACAAAACATACTTCTTAAAATCTTCTATTTTATCTTCTGGCACTAGTATTTTTTTGTTGTATCTAAACATTTCTAGTATCATTTCTAAATTTCTAGTTCTATCAAGTTTATATATTTCATTTCTATAGAAAATATAGATACTTTTTGGTGATTCTACATAATTATAATTTTCTAAATTTATATTTACAGTATATTCATTTTCTTTTTTGCTTAAATTTAATCGAATTTTGAGTTCTTTGTCTGTATATTTGTATTCTTCTGAGCTTAACCCATAGCCTGAAGCTAATATTGGAGTTTTTTTAACGATATCAAAAAATTTATCAATTCTATCATCCATGATATATAAATTTTTTCCTGATATATGCATCGAAACATAGTAATAATAATGGTTCATACGAATTTTCTCATTATATTTTAATATTTGACCATAATCTAAAATAAATTTTAGTAACTCTTGTGATTCTTCAGAAAAACTTTCTTTTTTAGCTATAAATCTTAAGTTCTTTCCATATTGTATTGTTTCTTCTTTTAAAAATGATTCATAAAATTCTTTAACATCTTTTAGTACATACATTTTTGTTTGTCCAATTTTAAAGCTTACATTTAAGTCCTGTTCTCTTCCTATTTCTATTTTAGGTTCCAATTTTAATTGTGTTACAAGTTCTGGCAAATACTCTTTTTGTATTTTGTTTTCAAGCTTTACTTGCTCATATAAACTTTTTATACTTATGTTTTTATTTATTTCTACATCATTAGAATTTAATTCTTTTTCTTGTTTAAATTTTGATATTGTTGATAATGCATTTGAATATTTGACTTGATATTCACGTTTTTTACGTTCTTCCTCAATTTTTAAAGCATAAGTATTTGGTTTATGCGGGTCTAGAGTTTCCATACTAGTTGCTATAATATGCTTACAAATAAAACCATTTCTATAATCTTCACAGGTGCACTGCCAGTGTGTTATTGTTTCATCTTCTATATCTAATTTTACGTCATAAGTTTGCCAACCACTACCTTTTACTTTTGCAAATACTTGTATATTTTTTTCATCTATTTTTTCAACTCTTGTTATTTGTACACCTTCTTCATAATAAATTAATTCAGCACGTTTCATTCTCATTATTTCATATTCTTTTGTAAAATTTAATTCTTCTAAATTTAATTCTGTTACATCTATTATCATATTTTTTGCTCCTATTTTTATTATTTATATTATTATAACACCTTTTGTCTTTTTTACAAGTTTTTGTACACCTTTATTCTATCCTATTTTACTTGATATTTCTTTTTTCATTTTTCCAATAATTTTCTTTTCTAATCTAGATATGTAGCTTTGCGAAATACCGCAATTCATCTGCAACTTCTTTTTGCGTTTTTTCTTTGCCTGTTTGAAAACCAAAGCGCATCTCCATTATGTTTTTCTCCCTAGCATTCAATTTACTAATAGAAGCTCTTAAAAGTGATTTATCTACTTCATCCTCTAGATTTCTTGAAGTTATATCAGCTTCTGTTCCTAAAATATCAGAAAGTAATAATTCATTACCATCTCCATCTTTATTTAATGGCTCGTCAATTGAAACTTCTCCTTTAGTCTTATTATTTTTTCGTAAATACATCAATATTTCATTTTCAATACAACGGGAAGCATATGTTGCTAATTTAATCTTTTTGTCTGAATTAAATGTATTTACACCTTTCATCAATCCAATTGTCCCAATTGAAATTAAATCTTCAATTCCAATACCTGTATTTTCAAATTTTTTAGCAATATAAACAACTAATCTCAAATTTCTCTCTACTAATTTTTGCCTAACTTCTAGATTATCTTCCTGTCCTAATTTTTCAATTAACTCTGCCTCTTCTTCTGGTAATAATGGTGGCGGAAGGGTTTGACTTCCTGCAATATAAAAAATTGGCAAAAATTCTATATCTTCCTTATCACCTATATATTTCGCATAAATTGTATTGATTCCATTCTTTACGAATTCTAAAATATTCATAACAATTCTCCCCCAATTCATCATTCTATTCCTATTAAAGCCCTATATTCTCCTCTTTTGGTCAATGATTTATTATATATTCCTAAAATTATATTTTCTCTTTTTTCTTCCTTTTCCTTATCTTTTATGATAACAAAATCTGCCTTAATGCCAATTAGCATTCCATTTTGCTTTCCTAAAGAAGAAAAAGGTATTAACTTTAATTTCGAACTATATTCTTCTCTTATTTTTTCTGGTATATTATTAAATTCACCTCCTAACAAGCCTTCCAAATTATTTAAAATTTCTTTTGGTATGCAATCATACAAAAGTGTATGTTCTACTACAATTACAGGTGTATTGCTAATTGGTTCTTTTAATAAATTTCCTGTATCTATCATTGCTGATGTTTGTATTTTTTGTCCATTTAACTGTATTTCAATTTCACAAAGCATATCTTTTTTGGTAATTTTAGATTTTACTACTTTAAATGCTAAAATAAGAACAATGAAAGCCAAAATACTGCCTAATATAATTGTTTTTAATGGATATGTTCCTAAGAAAAGTCCGTTTTTCATTAATATTTCTTGTGGCTTTACTATATAGATTAGCGCAAATGCCGCTCCTCCAAATACAAAAGATGTTAGGTAAAATATTAAAATGTCTTTCCACATTCTTTTCATAGTTTGTGGATTAAATGCTATGTATACAATCAAAACTGATAATATTATTTTTAATATCATGCTAGAATAGATTTCCAAAATTGACATATATGATACAATCGAATAAACTGCTCCTAATAAGCTAGCTATTATAATTCTTATTACTTTTATTTCTTCTTTCAATATAATTCCTGTTGCTAGTAAAATGATAAAATTCATAATTAGGTTTTCGATTAATACTACATCAATATAAATAGTCATGCTATCACCTGCATGACTATTATAATATCTTTATTTTAAAAAGACTGTCTTTTCTTATTGTTGAAAAAAAGAAATAATCGAGCAATTTCGATTATTTCTTATATTACATACCTTTATTTTTATTCTTTCTTAAAAATGATGGTATATCTAAATCATTTTGTGAACCACTTGGTTCTGAACTTGCTGGAATAGAATTAATTTTCTTTTCCCATGTTTTTGATACTATATTATCTACTCCAATACTAGTAATTGGTTCGTTTTTTTCAAAACCTGTTGCTATTACTGTTATTTTAATTTCATCAGTCATATTTGGATCAGTTACTGTACCAAATATAATATTTGCTTCTGGATCTACACTTCTTTGAACTAATTCTGCTGCTGTATTTACTTCATGTAATCCTAAATCTTCTCCACCAGTAATGTTAATTATAACACCCTTAGCTCCTTCTATTGAGGTTTCCAATAATGGACTTTGAATTGCTTCTTTTGCTGCATCTTCTGCTCTATTTTCTCCAGATGCGCTTCCTACTCCCATGTGTGCCATACCTTGGTTTAACATGATAGTTTTTACATCGGCAAAGTCTAAGTTAACAAGTCCCGGAATAGCAATTAAGTCTGAAATTCCTTGTACACCTTGTCTTAATATGTCATCTGCCATTTTGAATGCTTCTATAATTGATGTTTTTCTATCAATTATTTGTAGTAATTTATCGTTTGGAATTACAACTAAAGTGTCTACTTTTCCCTTTAATCCTTCAATTCCTCTTTCTGCTTGAGAAAGTCTCTTTTTTCCTTCAAAAGTAAATGGTTTTGTAACAACTCCTATTGTTAAAATTCCCATTTCTTTTGCTGTAGATGCAACTACTGGTGCAGCTCCTGTACCTGTTCCGCCACCCATTCCGGCAGTTACAAATACCATATCTGCTCCTCTTAGTACTTCTGCTATTTCAGATTTACTTTCTTCAG
>CANRLE010000032.1 GCA_947631385.1 uncultured Clostridia bacterium
AAGCACATGCTCATGCTATTAGTTTATCAAATGCTAACACTTCGGAAGTTGCAGATCATACACATACAGTAACAACAGATGCAAATACAACAGGAGCAACAGGTAGTGGAGAATCAGTAAATATTCAAAATCCATATATCACAGTATATATGTGGAGAAGAATATCATAATTTGCAGTAATTCGGTGTTATTATGAGGATAATGGAGTTTTTCCAAAATCCTCTTTTTTTCTTGTTTAAAATTTTCTAAAAGTACTTGCAAAAGTTAAATTAATTATGGTATAAATATAGTAAATATGTATAATAAACATTACATAATAACAAATGAAAGTGAGGAATTAAGAATGAGAAAAAACAAAGGAGTAACACTAATTGCATTAGTCGTAACTATAATAGTATTACTAATACTAGCAGCAGTAAGTATAGCAACACTAACAGGAGAAAATGGAATATTGTCACAAGCAAATAAAGCAAAAGTAGAAACAAGAGGAGCAAGTGTAGACGAAGAATGTAGCTTATGGAAAATAAATCAGGAAATGGACAATAAAACAACAGAAGGAACCGCACAAACATTACAAGAATTATTAGATAGCTTAGAAGAAAGAAATTTAATAACAGCAGAAGAAAGAGAAATAATAAATGAAACAGGAGAAATAACAATAGGAAGTAGAACAATAAAATTTGATAAAGAAGCCGAAGGTATCAGCAAAATAAAAATAGGAGACTATGTAAAATATTCACCAGATACAACTAAAATATCTTATACATTAAAAGAAACTCAATCTGGATATCCAAATCAGGAAATACCAAAAGATACACTAAAATGGAGAGTATTGGACATTAATGAACAAGGAAACATCGAATTAATTAGTAGTACACCTACGAGTACGGATTTTTATTTTCAAGGTGCAAGAGGATATAATAATGGAGTATATTTATTAAATGATATATGTAATGAATTATATAGAAATGATAGAATAGGAGCAACAGCTAGAAGTCTAAATATAGAAGATATTCAAAATAAAATGAAAATAGAAGCCGATGGAAAAAAAGCATATGAAAAATATGGAAATGGTACAGAACACGAATATGGAAAAACGAAAACTTATGATGGCGATAAGAAAAACTATCCATTACAATGGCTATATGATAATGGAATAAAAGGAGAGAGCGAAAGCAGAGAACTAATGGAAGCAGAAGGAGAAGGATTAAATATTTCCTATGGAAATAAATCAGCGGACGAAGAATTGACAGTAACAGTAACATTTTGGAATATTCAAGCAAATGAAATGCAGAATAATTTTATCAATAATATATATTATGAATTATTATGTAATAATGGAAACTTAAATTATTGGTTAGCATCTCGTTTTGTTGGTCTTCAAGAAAGTTTATCTAATTTTGGTTTGAGATTCTGTAAAGGTGGAGAAATAGCTGTTTGTAGTTTATTTTACTCTGATGGTATTTCGTACAGAAGTGCTCTCAGCGGTTACCTTCGTCCAGTAATTATTCTTCCACCTAATTGTATAGTAACAGATGGAGAATATGATGAAGCAGCAGGAGGATGGTCAATGTATCATAAATAGTATATAAAAACAATTTGTAAAAGCAGGTAACACTTGCTTTTTCTTTATATTTATAGTAAAATCCAAATGGAGGAATCAATATGAAAGAGCAAAAAATAGAACTAAAAAACATAGACTCTTTTGAACTACGAGACATCTTTGACTGTGGACAATGTTTCCGTTGGAATAAGCAAGAAGACGGAAGCTACACAGGAATATTTGGAAAAAACGTATTAAATGTAAAAAAAGAAAAAGAAACCATTATATTTAAAGGAATATGTGAAAAAGACATAAAACAAACAATTGAAGAATACTTTGACTTAAAAAGAAATTATCAAGAAATCAAAAAAACACTATCAAAAATAGATAAAAACATGGAAATCAGTATTAAATATGGGCAAGGCATTAGAATTTTAAATCAAGACTTATGGGAGACAATAATCTCATTCATAATTTCAGCCAATAACAACATTCCAAGAATAAAAGGAATTATAGAAAGACTATCAAAAGCATATGGAACAAAAATAGAATGGAAAGGAAAAGAATATTATACATTTCCAGAACCAGAACAATTAAGAAACGTTACTGTGCAAGAATACAGAAATTTAGGATTAGGATTTCGAGATAAAAGAATTTATGAAACCACTCAAATGATTATTAATAACGAGATTAATTTAGAAGAATTACAAAGAAATAAGAATACCATGGAAGTAAGAGAAAAATTGCTAAGTCTATCTGGAGTTGGACCAAAAGTTGCAGACTGCATTCTATTATTTTCAACTTTAAAAAGATTTGAAGTATTTCCAATAGATGTATGGGTTAGAAGAGTTATGAATGATCTATACATAAAACAGCCAGATGAGAGTAAGGTTAGTAAAAAGCAAATTGAAAAAATAGCTCAAGAGAAATTTGGAGACTTGGCAGGTTTAGCACAACAGTATTTATTTTATTGGAGAAGAGAAGTTTAAAATGGGATTAAGAATTATTTATGGTAAGCCCGGAAGTGGAAAAAGTGAATTTTGTTTCAATGAAATTGTAAATCAATTAAAAGACGAAAATAAAATTTATATGATAACACCAGAACAGTTTTCATTTACAGCAGAAGAAAAGCTAATGAAAGCTGTTAATTCTCGTGCTGTTATAAAAGCAGAAGTAGTAACATTAAGCAGAATGGCATATAGAGTAATAAATGAAATAGGAGGAGCAACAAAAACTCATTTATCACAAGCAGGAAAAGTAATGCTTCTTTCTTATATTTTAAACCAAAACAAAAAAGAACTAAAATTTTTAGGAAAAACAGATGAAAACATAGACTTATGCTTAACAGCAATTACAGAATTCAAAAAACATGGAATAACAGTACAAAATTTACAACAAGAAATAGAAAGCATAGAAGATACCTATTTAAAGACAAAATTAAGAGACATTACTTTAATCTATCAAAAATTTGAAGAACAAATAGAAGGAAAATACATAGAGGAAACAGACTTATTGACAATATTAGCAGAACATGTAAAAGAAACTAACTTAATAAAAGATAGTATTATTTATCTTGACGAATTTGCAGGATTTACAAAACAAGAATATGATGTTATACAGGAATTTTTGAAACAAGCAAAACAAGTTAATATAACAATTACTACAGATGATTTAAACATAAATACAAATCCAGATGTAGATATATTTTATTCAAATAAAATAACTCTTGCAAAAATTTGGGACCTTATAAATAGAAATCAATTTCAATTAGAACAACCAGTTCATTTAACAAATCAATATCGTTTTAAGACACCAGAATTAAAATATTTAAGTGAAAATAGTAGTCAAACAAAATCCACAAAATATGAAGAAAATGTGGAAAACATACAGTTATTTTTAGCACAAAATCCTTATTCTGAAATTGAAAATGTTGCGAAAGAAATAGCACAATTAGTAAAAAAAGAAAAAATGAGATATAAAGATATTGCTATAATTACAAAGAACATAGATGAATATTCATCTTTTGTAAGAGCAATCTTCCCAAAATATAAAATAC
Source organism: uncultured Clostridia bacterium (assembly GCA_947631385.1). Classification (GTDB taxonomy): domain Bacteria; phylum Bacillota; class Clostridia; order TANB77; family CAG-508; genus CAG-269. The sequence continues at coordinate 3,600 of CANRLE010000032.1, forward strand.
CAGTATTTATAGATGAAAAAAGAGACGTAAATCAAAATATTATAATACAATATTTACTTTCTATTTTAGAAGTGATAAATCAAAACTTCTCATCAGAAACGGTATTTAATTATTTAAAATTAGGATTTTCTAATATTGATTTAGATGAAATATTTATGTTGGAAAACTATTGTGATAAATGGGGAATTAAGCATAACAAATGGAAAAAAGAATTTATTTATGAAAAAGAAACAGATGCACAAAAAATAGAAAGAATAAATGAATTAAGAGCACAAATAATAAATCCATTATTAATTTTAAAAGATAAGATAAATGAAAATAAAACAGTAAAAGGCATTACAGAGTGTATTTATGAATTTTTGCAAGAGCAAAAAATAGAAGAAATCATTAGCCAAAAAGTAAGTGAATTAGAGAAAGAAACTTTAATAGATTTAGCAAATGAATATATAGCTAGTTACAAGATGATATTAGAATTATTTGATGAGATAATTCTAGTTTTAGGAGAAGACAAAATAACTATAGAACAGTATAGCCAAATATTGAAAGTAGGATTAAGAAACAGTGGACTTAGTAAAATTCCGGGAACTCAGGATCAAGTTATCTTTGGAGATGTTGACCGTTCTAGAAGTCACAAGGTGAAAGCAGTATTTATTATAGGCTTAAATGATGGAAATTTCCCAAGTGTCAACAAAGAAGAAGGATTTTTAGATGATGAAGATAGAGAAAAATTAAAAAAAGATGGAATAGAATTAGCGAAAGGAACACAAGAAAGATTATATGAAGATAATTTCAATATTTATAAAGCATTTACAACAGCAGAAAATAGCATTTATTTATCATATACATCTTCTGATAAAGAGGGAAAATCGTTACGACCATCTACTTTAGTGTATAAAATGAAAAGGATGTATCCGCAACTAAAAGAAAAGAGCGATTTAAATTCAAATCAAAATGACATGATAAACGAGCAAACTACTTATGAACAATTATTAGAGAACATAGCAAAATTGAAAGAAAATAAGGAAATTGCTGACATTTGGAAAACTATATATCAATATTATAAACAAAAAATACAATGGCAAGAAAAATTAAAAAATGATTTGTTAGGATTAAGCTATACAAATTTACCTCAACCAATTCAAAAGGAAAATATAGAAAAATTATATGGAAATACATTAAACACAAGTGTTTCTCGACTTGAAAAATACAGAAGTTGCCCATTTTCGTATCATTTACAATATGGTTTAAAATTAAAAGAAAAAGAAAACTTGCAAATACATACTTTTGATACTGGTTCATTTATGCATGAAACAATAGATGAATTTTTTGAACAAGTAAGAGAACAAAAATTAGCTTTAGCCGAAATTGAAGAAAATCAAATAAGTACAATGGTTTCTAATATTATTGACAGAAATTTACCATTAAGCAAAAACTTTATTTTTACAACTACAGCTAAATATAGAGCATTAGTAAAAAGATTAAAAAGAATTATAAGTAAAGCTTTAAAATATATTATACAAAGTTTAATATATAGTGATTTCAACATAGAAGGAACAGAGGTGGAATTTGGTAAAAACGGAAAATATAAACCAATAGTGTTGACACTTGAAGATGGAAAAAGAGTAGAAATAACAGGAAAAATAGATAGAATAGACACAGCTATGCGGTGAAGATGGAAAATATGTAAGAATAATTGATTACAAGTCATCTAGTAAAAACATTGATTTAAATGAAGTATATGCAGGACTTCAAATTCAATTATTAACATACTCTGATGCAATATGCAAGGAAGAAGATGTCATGCCTGCAGGAGTATTTTACTTTTCATTATTAGAACAAATGATAAAAGCAGACAAAAAAATTACTGATGAACAAATTGAAGAACTAATTTGTAAAAACTTCAAAATGAAGGGGCTAATATTAGCTGATGTGAAAATCATTAAAATGAATGATAACAAACTAGAAAGCGGTAGTTCAAAACTGGTACCAGCAGCAATTACAACTGCAGGTAATGTAAATGAAAAATGGACAAATGGTGTTAACAAAGAAGAATTTAAAATATTGCAAGACTATATTGATGTTACTATTAAACAAATAGCAAAAGAAATATTAAATGGAAGAATTGATATAAAGCCATTTTATAAAAATGGTAAAACACCATGTCAATATTGCCAATATAAAACAATATGTGGTTTTAATACAAAACAAAAAGGGAATACTTATCAATATATAGAAAAAAAATCAAAAGAGGAAATCTTATCAAAAATTAAGGATTTGGGGACGGCCCCATAATCAATAGGAGTGATAAAGTATGGATTTATCTAATGAAAATGTTGTACATGTGAAAAAAGACGGTATGGAGTTTTTACAATTTAGAAGATTATTAGAGTATCAAGAAATAAATCATGCTTATAGTTTAGGAATTGATAGAAATTATAGGACAACACGACAAGACACATATCAACAGGCAATAAACGATTATGAAGTTTTATGTCATGCAATCAATTCTAAAACAGAAAATTTGGTCAAGACAAATCAAGACCATACAGATCAAGTTAAAGTAGTAAAGAAAAAAATTAATTCTAATCAACCAGATTTTAATTTAGAAGAATATGCAAAAACTGATGGACTTGTTACCAATTTGCCTAATATAATGCTTTCTACTACAAATGCAGATTGTATATTATTATTGTTTTTTGACCCTGTAAAAAAAGTAATAGCAAATAGTCATTCGGGTTGGAAAGGAACTTTGCAAAGAATTTCAGTTAAAACAGTTAGAAAAATGAAAGAAACATTTGACTGTAATCCAGAAGATGTGATATGTTGTATATGTCCTAGTATAAGGAAATGTCATTTTGAAGTTGAAAGAGATGTAAAGGAAAAATTTGAAAAAGAATTTGAAGATATAGAAGAAATCAATGAAATAATTCAAGAAACGATTCCAAATAAAAAATGGAATATTGATACAGTGAAGATTAATCAAATACTTTTACAAAAAGAAGGATTAAAGCCAGAAAATATTATAGATAGCAAAATTTGTAGTGTTTGCCAATCAGATTTTATTCATTCTTATAGAGTTGAGAAAGAAGGATATGGACTAAATACAGCTATAATTGAATTAAAATAAATAACACAAAGGAGAAATAATGAATAGTGTTCAAGAGAAGCAAAAAATGAGAAAAAAGAATATGAAATTATTTCCTATTTATAAAGCATTTGCATGGGATTTTCTATTTTTCTATACAATAGATTTCTTATTTTTAACACAAATAAAAGGAATAGAGGCATCAAATGTAGTTTTAAAAAGTACATTTTATTCATTTAAGTTTGTTACAAGAATTAAAATTGTCATCTGTAGCCATTGGTGCAATAGCTGCAATTGGAAGTATAATTAGTGCTTTCGCATCTAAGGTTCAAGAATTATATAACAGTAAGTTGAAAAATAAAACATTAACTGTAACAGCATTATTATTATCCATAAGTGCAATAGTTGGAGGAATATGTGGATTAAAAGCAAATCAATATGTTATTTTATTAATAATTGTAATTGTGACTAATCTAATTTATAATTTTTGTTATGGAATGTATTATACAATTATAGACAAATATTTGAAAAGTTTTGCTAATAAAAAAATAGATACAAAAATATTTGCTGCTAAAAATTTCTTTTCATGTATTATTAGAGTAATTTCAGGACTTTTTGCAGCATTCTTATTAGGAAGGATGAATACAGCATACAGTATGATTATTATAGGTGTGATATTTACAATTCTATATATATTGATGGCAAGATACATGAAAAATAGAGTAGGTTTAAAGCCAGAACAATATCCTAAAGATGAAGTAAAATATGATGAACAAAAAAGTCTATTAAATAAGGAGAAAGTTAATGATATTACCTGAAAAGCTTAAATTAGGTGACACCATTGGAGTAGTAGCACCATCAAATCCTATAATTGGAGAAAACATTGAGGAATTAGAAAAGGCAAGACAAATTGTTGAAAATAGTGGATTTAAAGTTAAATATTCAAAAAATATATTTTCAAATACAAATACTTATAGTAGTACAGCAAGAGAAAAAGCAGAAGATTTAAATGATATGTTTGCAGATAAAGAAGTAAAAATGATATGGTGTGCTAAGCGGAGGAAATAATTCAAATACTATTTTTGAATATATAGATTATGAATTGATTAAGAAAAATCCTAAAATACTATGTGGATATAGTGATATCACATCTATTACTAATATTATTACTGCAAAAACAGGTTTAGTAACATTTAGTGGAACAAATTTCAAAACGATAGCTACAGATGAGACAGATTACAGTTATCAAGAAGCTTTAAAAAGGTTTGTAAAAGGAAATTTAGAATTAGGAAAAGAAGGAGAAGAATATATATCAATCCAAGAAGGACAAGCAGAAGGAGAACTAATAGGCGGAAACTTATGCCTATTGCATCAGCTAGTAGAGGGGCAGTATAAAGTGAATTTTGAAGATAAAATTTTATTTTTAGAAGAATGTGGATTTGAAACTGAACCAGCATTTGCTAGTAATTTTTTAGCATATATGAAACAAAATAGTGTATTTGACAAAATAAAAGGATTATGGATTGGAAATTATGAACATGAGAGTGGTATTTCTTTAGAAAAAATTATATCTGATACATTAGAATTGCCTAATATAAAATATTCATTTCCAATTATAAAATCAAATAATTTTGGACATATTGAAACAAAAACGGTAATACCAATTGGAACAAAAGCAAAAATAGATACAAATAAATCTAGGAAAATAGAATTAATCGAACAATGTATAAAATAGGAGTAAAATATGTTTGAAACATGGGAAGAATTAGAAAAATCTATTGTAAATTGTAGTAAATGTAAATTATATAAAACAAGGCAAAATATTGTATTTGGCGTAGGAAATAAAGAAGCAAAAATCATGTTTATTGGAGAAGGACCGGGAGCAGATGAAGATAGACTTGGAGAGCCTTTTGTAGGAAGAGCTGGAAAATTAATGAATATGGCTTTTCAGGCTGTTGGACTAAAAAGAGAAGATGTATATATTGCAAATGTTGTAAAATGTAGACCACCATCTAATCGAAATCCAGAAGAAGACGAAGCAAATGCGTGCCTTAATTATTTGAGAAATCAAGTACTTTTAGTAAAACCTAAAATTATTGTGTTACTTGGAAGTGTAGCTTTAAAAAATATTTTAGGAAAAGAATATGGAATTACTTCTGCCAGAGGAAAATGGATTGAAAGAAAAGGAATTCAATATATGCCAACTTGGCATCCAGCGGCTTTGCTTAGAGATGAAACGAAGAAAATAGATTTTATTAATGATTTAAAATTAGTCGTTGAACTAGCTAGTCAAACTAATTGACAGTCATTAATAAATAGAATAAACTTAATAGAAATAAATACAAAAAGAAGGGTAAAAATGGGAGAAGAAATGAAAGAAAAATCTAACTATTGTTTAAACTGTAAAGTAAAACCATGTTCAACAAAAGGATGTCCATTAGGAAATCCTATTCCACAATTTATAGAGCAAATTAAGCAAGGTAATACAGAAAAAGCATATGAAATATTGGCTGACACTACAGTATTACAAGGAATATGCGGAAGAATATGTCCACATAAAAAACAATGTCAAGGCTCTTGCGTTAGAGGAATAAAAGGAGAACCAGTTTCTATTGGAGAGCTAGAAGCATATGCATTTGATTCAGTTTATGATGAAGATGATAGCTTGTTAAAATGTTATGAAGATGAAATGAAAAAAAATAAAAGTAATCTAAAAGTAGCAGTAGTAGGAGGAGGACCAACAGGTTTAACAGCGAGTGCTTTTTTAGCAAGAAAGGGAATACAAGTAACTATATATGAGAAGTATGATTATTTAGGAGGATTATTAGTACATGGAATTCCAGAATTTAGATTATCAAGAGAAGTAGTACAAAAAACTGTAGATAAGATTTTAGCTTTAGGAATTCAAGTAAAATATAACCAAGAATTAGGGAAAAATTTGCTTTTATCTGATTTAGAAAAAGAGTATGATGCAGTATTTTTAAGTATTGGTGCAAACCGTTCTAGTCAAATGGGAGTAGAAGGAGAAGAACTTGAAGGTGTAATTGGCGGAAATGAGCTTTTGGAACATAAATTACATCCTAATTATGAAGGCAAAACAGTAGCTATTGTTGGTGGAGGAAACGTAGCAATGGATTGTGCAAGAACTATTAAACGTTTGGGAGCAAAGCAAGTTAAAGTAATTTATCGTAGAGCAAGAGAGCAGATGCCAGCAGAAGACAAAGAAGTTGAAGAAGCAATGAAAGAAGGAATCGAGTTCTTATTTCAAAATAATATAGTTAAGATAATTGGAAAAGATAAAGTTGAAAAAGTAGAATTGATAAAAACTGAGTTGGTTCAAAAAGAAAATGACACAAGATTAGTGCCAGTAAATATAGAGAATAGTAATTATGAGATAGATGTTGATTATATAATTATGGCACTTGGCTCTAAAGTAGAGCCATATGTAAAAGAATTAGGACTAGAAACTAATCAATGGGGAAACATTAAAATTAATGAAGAGTATCAAACATCTCGACCAAAGATATATGCAGGTGGAGATTTAGCAGGAGTGAAATCAACGGTTGCATGGGCTGCATATTCTGGAAGAGAAGCGGCTAAAAATATTGCTAAAATTTAGGTTTTTATGCGGCTTCCAAGCTGAGAAATAACTTTTCTGGAAGCTGTATTTGCAAGTTCAAAAGTATTATCAATAAAAGTAGTGTTTATATCACTACAATAGGCATATTCTCTAACTATTGTAGAGAAAAAAGCGTCTCCTGCACCAGAAGAATCTACTATATCGGCAATAATTTTAGGTTGCTTTTCTATAACTTTAATTTTTCCATTTTCACAAAATATAAAGGTAGCACCTTTTTTACCTTTTGTATGAACAAATAAATCAAAATTAAAAAGTTTGAAGAATTCTATTTCATTAGTAACATTAAATCTTTCAAATAACAAATCAGTAACAGTATCATTTATTTGAACAAAGTTTGCAATAGAAAAGAAAGAAGATAGATACTGTCTGGTAAAATGTTCAAAAAAGCGTATGTGACCAACATCTAGACAAATTTTTTTGTCTGTGTTGATATTTTTTAAGAAAGATAAATTAACTGGTAGAAATTTATCTAAAATAATATATAATTGAACATTTTCTAGTTCCTTTGGTAAAGTAGTTGGTAAGTTATTAGAAAAATTCATTGTGAATTCATTAGTAATAGGAGAATACCAAGAATGAATAATAGAGTTATCACCTAACTTGCTATTTGGTATAATGATATTCATAATATTAGTTTTTTTATTTTCAGTTATAATATAATCTGTATTAACATTAACTCTGGATAAAGCTTGTAAAGCAATTTTTCCTT
>CANRLE010000033.1 GCA_947631385.1 uncultured Clostridia bacterium
CAATATCAGGAGTTATTCCTATTTTCTATGGAAACAAAACATGGTATTTATATGGAGCAAGTAGTAATAGTCATCGTAACTTGATGCCAAACTATTTACTACAATGGGAAATGATAAAAATGGCGATTGCAAGAAAAGATGATATATACGATTTTAGAGGTGTATCAGGAGTAGTAGATGAAACACATCCACAATATGGATTATACCGTTTTAAACAAGGCTTTGGAGCAACATTTACTGAATTTGTTGGAGAAGTTTATATGCCATTTAAGCCATTAACATATAAATTATATCGTTTTTCAGAAAAAGCATTTAGAACACTTCGCCAATTAAAAATGAAAATTAAGAAATAGGTGATAAAATTGAATACTCTAGTAATTAATACGAAAGATTTGAGGCACAATGTAAAGCAGATAAAAAAATTGGCTGATAAGAGTGGAACTGATGACAAAGGAAACCATGTAAAAATCATAGCAGTGGTAAAAGCAAATGGATATGGACTTGGAATAGTTGAATACACAAAGTTTTTAATTGATAATGGTATATCATTTTTTGCAGTGGCTACAATAGATGAAGCAATTACATTAAGAAAAGCAGGGATAAAAGAAGATATCTTAATGTTATCATCCACAGCTATTGAAAAAGATGTGGAAACTTTAGTACAAAATAACATTATAATAACAATTGGTTCCAAAGAAGATATAGAAGTAGCAGAAAAAATTGGCAAAGAAAAAAATAAGAAAATTAGAGCACATTTAAAAATAGATACAGGATTTGGAAGATATGGATTTGTATATCAAAATAGAGAAGATATGATAGAAATACTAAAAAATATTGAAAATATAGTAATTGAAGGAACATTTTCTCATTTTTCACTTAGCTTTTTTGATGATAAATATACAAATAAGCAATTTCAAAGATTTATAGATGTAATAGAAGTTTTAAAGATGAATGATATAGAAACAGGAATGCTTCATATTTGTAACTCTTCTGCATTTCTAAAATTTCAAAATATGCATTTAAATGCTGTAAGAATTGGTTCTGCATTTTTAGGAAGGCTATCATTTCAAAATTTTATAGGATTAAAGAAAATTGGATATTTAGAAACACAAGTAACTGAAATAAAAGAGTTGCCAAAAGGGTTTAATATTGGATATTCAAATACTTATACAACACCTAAACAAATGAAAGTAGCAATTCTTCCTTGTGGTTACATGAATGGAATTAATGTTAAAAGTGACAGAGATATGTTTAGAAAAAGAGACAAAATTAGATATATATTAAATGATATAAAAGAATTTTTCAAAAAACAAACTATAGAAGTTGAAATAAATGGTCAAAAATGCAAAATTTTAGGAAGAATAGGAACTTATCATGTAGTATGTGATATAACAGGAAAAAATATCAATATTGGGGACATTGCTACATTTTCTATAAATCCTAAATTTGTGGATTCCAATGTAAGAAGGGAGTATCGTTGATGAGTGAAGAAAAACAAGAAATAGAGAAAACAGGATTTTTTAAAAAAGTATGGAATTCAATTGTAAAAATCGAAAAATATCCGGATATGGCAGCAGAGGGATTAGGAAGAGCATTTATTTATCTAAGTAAAATAGTGGCTATTCTAGCTATTGTATTTTGCATTGGTATAATGTATCAAACTTATCAAGTACTACAAGAAGGTGTACATTATCTACAAAATGAATGTCCAGAGTTTTCATATAAAGATGGAGTTTTAGATGTTTCAACTGAAGGTAAAATGATAATTTCAGAAGAAGATTCTTATGTAGGAAAAACTATTATTGATACAAAAGTGCAAGATGAAAAAGTTATTGATCAATACATCAAAGAAATTGAAGAATCAGGAGATGGCTTAATAATATTAAAAGACAAAGTAATTTTAAAAAATTCAGCAGTAACAGGATCAATTAATTATAATTATCAAGAAGTGTTTTCACAAATGGGAATTACTGAATTTACAAAACAAACAGTAATTGACTATGCAAACAGTTCTCAAATAATAACTTTATATGTAAGCATTTTTATGACAATGTTTATTTATAGTTTTATAATGTACTTGTTAACAACAATATCAAATGCGGTATTTTTAAGTGTATTTGGATATTTGGCAACATGGATAGCACGTATTAGAATGAGATTTTTAGCAATATTTAATATGTCAGTCTATGCCTTGACATTGTCAACAATTTTAAATATGATATATATTGCTGTTAATATATTTATCAATTTCAATATGGAATACTTCCAAGTAATGTATATATCAGTAGCAGCTATTTACTTGGTTGCAGCAATATTTATATTAAAAGCAGAATTTATGAAAAAACAGGCAGAATTAATGAAAATAGCAGAGGCACAAGCAATTATTAGAAAAGAAATGGAAGAAAAAGAAGAACAAGAAAAGCAAGAAAAAGAAAAAAAAGAAAGACAAAAGAAAGATAAAGAGGAAGAAAAGAAAGAGAAAGAAAAATCTGGTGGAGAAGAACCACAAGGTTCAAATGCATAAAATATTAGGAAGGAATGAAGTTTAAATGAGCAAAAAGAAAAAAGAAAACAACAAAAATCTTTGGCTTTATATAGCTTTAGTTATTGTGTTAATAATTGTTTTAGCAGGGTTAATTGTATTATATATAAATAACCAAAAGAAAGAGGATGAAAATACACTAGCATATACAGATTTAATTAAAGAATTATCATATGGTAATATTGAAAAAATAGAAATGACAGTAGGAAGTACAACAATTAAAGTAAAACAAAAAAATGAAGAAGAAGAAAAAACAGCAATTGTACCAAGTACTGAAAGTTTTATGACATTAATACAAGAAAAAGTACAAGAGGGAATTGAATTTAAATTAAATCAAAAACCAAGAAGTATTTTTGCACAAATACCATCTTTTATTATTTCATTTTTACCAACATTAATTATGCTTGCATTATTTGTTATGATATTTAAAATGCAAGGGCTAGGAGAAAAAGGAAAAGTATATGATGATACAGAACGAAAGACAAAAGTAAAATTTGATGATGTAGCAGGATTAGATGAAGAAAAAGGAGAATTGGTCGAGATTGTAGACTTTTTGAAAAGACCAGAAAAATTCACAAAAATGGGAGCAAAAATTCCAAAAGGAGTTTTATTATATGGTAAGCCAGGAACAGGAAAAACATTGATTGCTAAAGCTATTGCAGGAGAAGCGGATGTACCATTTATTTCTATGAGTGGTTCTGAATTTATAGAAATGTTTGCAGGTCTTGGAGCATCACGTGTTAGAAAATTATTTGAAAAGGCAAGAAAGCTAGCACCATGTATTGTATTTATTGACGAGATTGATGCAATAGGTTCTAGAAGAACTTCAAATAGTGGAGCAGAAACAGAAAACAATCAAACTTTAAATCAATTATTGGTAGAAATGGATGGATTTAGTTCAGAAGAAACAATTATAGTATTAGCAGCAACTAATAGACCAGAAATGCTAGATAAAGCATTACTAAGACCGGGAAGATTTGATAGACAAATTACTATACCAACACCAGATTTAAATGGAAGATTGGAGATATTAAAAATTCATAGCAAAGATAAAAGAATATCAGATAATGTTAATTTAGAAAGTATCGCAGAAGATACAGCTGGATTTACAGGAGCTGAACTTGCTAACATTTTAAATGAAGCAGCAATAATTGCTACAAAGGAAAAACATGAAGATATTGAAAATGAAGACATTGAAGAAGCGGTAAAGAAAGTTACAGTAGGACTAGAAAAACGTGCTAGAGTTATTTCAGATAAAGATAAAAAATTAACAGCTTACCATGAAGCAGGTCATGCGGTTGTTAGTAGATATCTACCAACTCAAACCAATGTTAAAGAAGTATCTATCATTCCAAGAGGTGTAGCAGGTGGTTACACAATGTACAAATCTGATGAAGATAAATATTATATTTCTAAAACAGAAATGCAAGAAAAGTTGATTGCTTTATTAGGTGGAAGGGCAGCAGAAAAATTAGTTTTAGATGATATTTCAACAGGAGCAAGTAATGATATTGAAGTAGCTACTCAAGTTGCAAGAGATATGGTAACTAAATATGGTATGAGTGATACTTTAGGTCCAATTGATTTTCAAGGAAAAGAGCCATATGAAATGCAGATGTTTGGTGAGAATATAGGAGATAAAATAGGTCAAGAAGTTAAAAAATTAATTGATACAGCATATGAAAATGCACAAGAATTATTAAAGCAGCATAGAGATAAGCTAGATAAAATAGCAGAAACATTATTGCAAAAAGAAAAAATTAATGAAGAAGATTTTAATAAATTCTTTGAATAAAATAATAAGTTACTAGAAATCTCATATTTTTATCAATAGCTACCAGTTTATGACCAAATAAAGTACCAAGACCTTTAATAATTATATTTTTCATAACTTTGGTGTCGCAACTCCCATAATAAAAAATTAAATGTCAGTTGCTCCAAATCGCACTCGCACAGCTCGTTTGGTCGCTTACGCAGTTATTCAAAATATAATTATTAAAGGTCTTGGTACTTTATTTGGTAATATAGCTGGTAGTTTTATAAGAAAGAAGTGATGTGATATGACGATTAGAGAAGCAATTAATAAAGCAAGTATAGAACTAAAAACAAAACAAATAGACAGTCCAAAACAAAAAGCAAGGCAATTAATGCAATTCATATTAAAAAAAGATAGGCAATATTTAATTGTATATGATAATAAGCAATTAACATCACAGCAAGAACAAAAATACTTTAAAAGTATAGAAAAAATAGTAAATGGAACACCATTACAGCATATCACACAAAGACAAGAATTCATGAAAATGAGTTTCTATGTAAATCAAAATGTATTGATACCAAGACCAGACACAGAAATTTTAGTAGAAGAAGTTATTAAAATTGCAGAAAAAATAAATGCAAAAAAGATATTAGATTTATGTACAGGAAGTGGGGCAATAGCTGTATCACTAGCAAAGTACATAAAAGATAGCCAAATAACAGCAACAGATATTAGCAATGAGGCATTAGAAGTAGCAGAATATAATGCAAAAATAAACGGAGTAGAAAATCAAATTGCATTTTTACAATCAAATCTGTTTCAAGACATACCAAAAGAAAAATATGACATGATTGTATCAAATCCACCTTATATTAAAAGGGAAGTAATAAAAACATTACAAAAGGAAGTAAGAAGTGAACCTATAATAGCATTGGATGGAGGATATGATGGACTAGATTTTTATCGAAAAATTATTTATCAAGCAGATGAATTTTTAAAATACAAGGGATATTTATGTTTAGAAATTGGATATGACCAAAAGGATGATGTGATAGAATTAATAGAGCAACAAAATAAATATATTAACATATATAGTAAAAAGGACTTATATGATAATGACAGAATTGTTATAACAAAGGTGGGTGATTAAATGTCATTTTCTTCTGATATTAAACAAGAATTAAATAAAAATAGTAATTTATCAAATAAAGATATAGTGAAGCAAGAATTGATAGGATACTTTATTACAAAAAACACAAATATTATAAATGGGAAACAAATTAAATTCTCAACAGAAAGTGACTATAATATTAATAGATTTTCTAAACTTTTATCAAATTTAAACATCAATCATAAAATAGACATGTCAGGAAAATCATTTGTTATTACATTAAAAGTCAAAGATATTAATTTTGTATGTATTGAAAATGAACAGATTTATTTAAAACTAGAAGAAAATATACAAGAAGAAAAAGCTAAAAGTATAATACGAGGAGCATTTATGGGTTCAGGCTCTATAAATAATCCAGAAAAAGAATATCATTTAGAAATTGATTTAAGTAATAAGCATAATCTAGAAGAATTATATAAAATAATTGAAAAATTAGGAATTCATGTAAAGACTTTTCAAACATCAATATACCTAAAAGATGGAGAAGAAATATCTAAATTCTTAGCATTAATAGGAGCATCCAGAGCAGTACTGAACTTTGAAGATATTAGAATCCAAAAAGAAATGAGAGGAAAAGTAAATCGCTTAGTAAATTGTGAAACAGCTAATTTAAACAAAACAATAAATGCTTCTATTGAGCAAATAGCAGCAATTAAAAAATTACAAAAAATGGGAAAATTTAATAAATTAGATGATAATTTAAAAGATATTGCAATATTGAGATTAGAAAATCCAGATATGTCATTAATAGAATTAGGAAAAAAACTAAAGGAGCCAGTAGGTAAATCAGGAGTTAATTATAGATTAAAGAAAATAATGGAGATAGCAGATGAAAAATAAGGAATTAGGAATTTATATACACATTCCATTTTGTAAAAGCAGATGTTATTATTGTGATTTTATATCTTATGCAGGCTGTGAACAACATATAGAAAATTATATTGAAAAAGTTATACAAGAAATGGAGCAATATGATTTTAGCAATTATAATGTAACAACTATTTACATAGGAGGAGGAACTCCATCTTATATAGATGCAACATATATTAAACAATTGCTAGATGTGTTAAAAAGCAAAATATCAAAAAATGAAACAAAGTGGGAAAAAATTGAAATTACAATAGAAGTTAACCCCGGTACAGTTATAAAAAGAAAATTGGAGCAATACAAAAGGTTAGGAATTAATAGAATTAGTATTGGATTACAAAGTACAAATGATAAATTATTAAAACAAATAGGAAGAATTCATAATTATCAACAATTTAAAGAAGTATATCAAGATATTAAAGAAACGGGTTTTGAAAATGTAAATGTTGATTTGATGATAGGTTTGCCAAACCAAAGTATTCAAGATATTAAAAAGGATTTAAAAGACATAATAGATATGAATCCAAACCATGTAAGTGTTTATTCTCTAATTGTAGAAGAAGGAACAAAAATGGAACAATTAATAAAAAGTGGAAAATTGCAACTATCAGATGAGGAAATAGAGAGACAAATGTATTGGTATGTCAAAAACACTTTAGAGTTGAATGGATATGAACATTATGAAATATCAAATTTTGCTAAAAAAGGAAAAGAATCTAAGCATAACTTGAATTGTTGGGAACAAAAGGAATATGTAGGGCTAGGAGTAGCAGCACATTCTTATTTGAATGGTGTGCGTTATTCTAATACTACTTTTAATTCAAATTATGAATGGGATTTTAAACGTAAAAAAATAGAAGAAGAACAAACAATTGATGATATGAAGAAAGAATATATGCTATTGGGACTTAGGAAAATAAATGGAGTTAGTATTCAAAAGTTTAAAGAAAAGTATGGGGAAAATCCTATTTTTTTGTATAAAAACGAATTAGAGGAGCTAGTGAATGATGGATTGCTAGAGATTGACGGCGATTGGATTCGCCTTACATATAAAGGAATTGACTTAGCAAATCTTGTATGGGAAAAATTCGTATAAAAATTTAAAAAATTTTATTGCTATTTCACAAACTATATGATAAAATGTTACGTATAAATAAATGAGGTGAAATTATATGGATAATGATTTTTTAAAGATAGCAAAAGAAAATGGTAAAATAAGAGAAATAAAGGAAGCTTTTGATTATTATCCTGTGGAAGAAGAGTGGCACGAGGGGAAAGTAGAAAATGTTCTAAAAGTGCAGGAAGATTCTCAAGAATATTATATATATATAGGAGATATATATAAAATAGACAACAGACAAATTTTATTTAAAGTAGGAGAAGTTACAAAAGAAAAAGTAAAAGAATATAAAGAAGCCTTTTATAAAAATTTAAAATAAAGAAAAAATGTTCGCAAAAAGTATTGACATTTTTAAAAAATGAAGATACAATAAAGGCGAACATTTTTTTAGTATAAAAACATAGGAGGTAAAAAATGATAACAACATTACACATAAAAAATATTGGAATAATAGAAGATATAACAATAGATTTAGGGCAAGGTTTAAATGTTTTAACAGGAGAAACTGGAGCAGGGAAAACGCTAATAATAGACTCATTGCAAATTATATCAGGTGGAAGATTTTCAAAAGAAATGATAAGAAAAGGAGAAACACAATCATTTGTTGAATTATGCATGTATGAACCTGAAAATGAAAATGCAATTGATGGAAACATTATTGTATCAAGAGAAATCAATGTAAATGGAAAAAACATGTGTAAAATAAATGGAAGAATGGTAACAGTTAATGAACTAAAAGAATTTATGAGACGTTTTATTGAAATTCATGGTCAAAATGATAATCAAAATTTATTAGATGCTAAAATGCACTTAAATTATTTAGATGGATTTATAGGAGAAAAAATTTCAAATCCAAAACGAAAATACGAAAATCTTTATACAGAATACTGTGACATTAAACAAGAATTAAAAAATAATTTTGGAGATGAAAAAGAAAAACAAAGAAAATTAGATTTATTACAATATCAAATCAAAGAAATAGAACAAGCAAACTTAAAAATAGGAGAAGAAGAAGAACTAGAAGAAAAAAGAAAAATAATATTAAACTCAGAAAAAATAACAGAAAACTTGCAAGAAGCAGATAGTTTAATATCAGAAAATGGAATTGATAGTATAAGTATGGCAATAAGGGCTTTAGAAAAAATTGAAAATATAGATACTCAATATGAAAAATTATCTAGTGAATTAAAAAACATATATTATGAACTTCAAGAAGTAGCAAGAGATGTAAACAACTGCAAGAGTGACATGGAATTTGACGAAGAGGAAAGAGATTTTATAGAAGAAAGATTAGACTTAATTTATTCATTAAAAAGAAAATATGGAAATACAATAGAGGAAATTTTAAAATATAAAGATAATATTAAAGAAGAAGTAGAACATATTGAAAACTTAGAAGAATATAATAATAAATTAAAGAAAAAGCAAAATGACATTGAAGAACAAATGAAATTGCTAGCAAATCAAATGCATGAAACAAGAAAACAAAAAGCTGAGATTTTAAATGAAAAAATTAATCAAGAATTAGAAGAACTAGAAATGAAAAATGCGAAAATCAATGTAAAAATTAATTACTTAGAAAATGAATATTTAAGAACAGGAAAAGATATTGTGACTTTCTATATTACAACAAATAAGGGAGAAGAGGAAAAGGAATTATCTAAAATAGCATCAGGAGGAGAAATGTCAAGAACAATGTTAGCTATTAAAAAAGTATTAGCAGATACTGATAAAATGCCAGTTCTAGTATTTGATGAAATAGATACTGGAATTAGTGGAAAAGCAGCAAATTCTGTAGCAGGTAAATTAAAGAGAATTGCTAACAATCATCAAGTTATGTGTATATCACATTTACCCAATATAGCAGCAATGGCAGATTACAATTACTTTATTAGCAAAGATATTTATCAAGATAGAACTAAAACTCAAGTTAAACTATTACAGGAAAATGAAGTTATTGAAGAAATTGCAAGGATTTCATCTGGTGAGATAAATGACATAAGTTTAAAATATGCTAATGAATTGAGACATAAAAAAGCTTCTTAAAAATGCCGAAAGGCATTTTTCTTTTGCATAAACTATAGAAAAATGGATAAAATAGGAAAAGAAAGGAAGGCGATAGAATGAAAGATTTTTTAGAAATTATAGATATTAAGGCAATAGAAATTCTAGATTCAAGGGGAAATCCGACAATACAAGTAGAAGTAACAACAGAAGATGGATTTCAAGGAGTAGCAGCAGTACCATCAGGTGCTTCAACAGGAAGTTTTGAAGCAGTAGAATTACGAGATGGAGATAAAAATAGATATTTTGGAAAAGGTGTACAAAAAGCAGTAGATAATGTTAATAAGAAAATAGCTAAGCAAATAATAGGAATGAATGTTTATGAACAAAGAAAAATAGATAGTGAATTAGTAAAAATAGATGATACGCCCAATAAATCAAATTTAGGTGCAAATAGCCTATTAGGAGTATCAATTGCGGTAGCTAAAGCAGCAGCTAATTCATTAAATATGGAATTATATGAATACATTGGAGGAATAAGAGCAAAAGAATTACCAGTTCCAATGATGAATATTTTAAATGGAGGTAAGCATTCTGAAAACAATATAAGTATCCAAGAATTTATGATTATGCCAATTGGTGAAATTACATTTCAAGAAAGATTAAAAAGAGGAGTAGAAGTATATCATACATTAAAGAAGGTTTTAAAAGAAAAAGGTTATAGTGTCGGAGTTGGAGATGAAGGAGGATTTGCTCCTAATCTAGATAATGAAGAACAAGCTTTAGATTTAATATTAGAAGCAATAAAAAAAGCAGGATATGAACCAGAGAAAGATATTGTATTAGCATTAGATATTGCCGGTACAGAAATGTATGAGGAAGCACAGAAAATAGGAAAAGATGGATATTATTTTTGGAAGACACAACAGTTAAAAACCAAACAAGAAATGATACAATATGTAATTGATTTATGTAATAAATATCCAATTGTATCTGTAGAAGATGGATTAGCAGAAGAGGACTGGGAAAGCTGGAAAGAGTTGACAAATAAAATCGGAGATAAAATACAGTTAGTAGGGGACGACTTATTTGTAACAAATCCAAAAAGACTAAGAAATGGAATAGAAAAAGGAATTGCGAATAGTATTTTAATTAAACCAAATCAAATAGGAACATTAACAGAGACTTTAGATACTATTTATATGGCTCAGAAAAATGGTTATAGAACCATTATTTCACATCGTTCAGGAGAAACAGATGATACAACAATTGCAGATATTGCAGTAGGTGTAAATAGCGGACAAATAAAAACAGGTGCACCTTGTAGAATTGATAGAGTAGCAAAATATAACAGACTTTTAAAAATTGAATCAGAATTAGAATAAATAAAGAGATTCCTAAATAGGAATCTCAATTTTATTGTATATATACTTCCGGCTATGCCGGTAGTAAAGAAGGCTTTAGCTTTGTAATAGACAAAACTCCCTTCATAGTAT
>CANRLE010000034.1 GCA_947631385.1 uncultured Clostridia bacterium
GTATACTTCCTATTATATATAAGAAACCATCAAAATTCATCATTGTTTTATTTTCTTTTATTGCTAATATTAGTGGTTTTGCATACTCTTTAATACATTGAATATGACCAACAGTCCATCTACTTCTTTGTGACCAACTTTGCTTGAAGTCTACTGGTTGTTCATCAAATACTATTGCATCTGTTGCCCAGCCAAGTCTTTTACCTTTAATTATTCTTTTTAAAGAAAATTCTATATCTTCTGTTAATGTTACAGTATCCCATCCTTGTGGCTTTATAATATCAAATTTTACCATAAATCCTGTTCCATTTAATAATGGTGATAGCCCTAAATTGTATCTTGCTAAATGATAAAATCTATGCATAGTCCAATAAAAAATCGCATAACCTGCTGTTATCCAACTATCCGTAGGGTTTTTAATATCTCTATACCCTTGAACAACTTCTTCTCCTTGACATAATTTTTTGTTCATATTTTTTATAAAATTTGGATCTACAATATTGTCTGCATCAAATACAAAAAATGCATCATATGGAGCATCTTCTTTGATTTTTTGTTGTAAAAACCAATCTAATGCGTATCCCTTTGTTTTTTGTGTACTACTATATCTTTCATAAACAATTGCTCCTGCTTCTTTTGCTACTTTTGCAGTATTATCAGTACAATTGTCTGCAATAACATATATGTCATATAATTCTTTGTCATAGTTTTGCTTTTTTAGACTTTCAATTAAATTTCCTATAACTGCTTGTTCATTATGTGCTGGTATAATTGCCATAAATCTGTGATTTTTATTTACTTTTAATGGTTTGTCTTTTATTTTTACTAATGAGCATAAACTTACCATTACTTGATATAACCAAAATATAGTTATAATCCACACTAGAGCTTCTCTTAGTAGATATAAATAATCCATTTTTTACCTCTCTTTAATTTTAATATTATTTAATAATATTATTCTACATTTCTTATTATACTATGATTGGAAAATTTATGCAACTTTTTTTCAAAAATTTAATAGTTTTTTAAGAATTATTTAATATATAACATTTTATTTTATTCTGCATATTTTATCATATAATAAAATTAAAGGAGGTCTTTTTATGCCAAACCATTATAAAGTAGCAATTGTTGGAGCTACTGGATTAGTTGGTAGAACTGTTTTAAAAGTACTTGAGGAAAAAAACTTTCCACATATTTCTTATACTCTCTTTTCATCTGCAAAATCTGCTGGTAGCAAAATGCACTTTTTAGGTGAAGATTATATTGTTTGTGAATTAAATGAAAATTCTTTTGACACACATTTTGACTATGCCATTTTTTGTGCTGGTGGTAGTGTATCTGAAAAATACGCTCCAATAGCTGTTGAAAAAAATTGTATTGTAATCGATAATAGTAGTATTTTTCGTATGAATCCAGATGTTCCTCTTGTTGTTCCAGAGGTTAATCCTGAAGATATTTCTTCTCATCATGGCATCATCGCTAATCCAAATTGTTCTACAATTCAAGCAGTTTTGCCATTAAAAGTAATAGATAGAAAATATCCAATAAAAAGAATTGTTTATTCTACATATCAAGCTGTTTCTGGTGCTGGAAGATATGGAATTGAAGATTTAGAAACAAAAGCTGATAAAGAAAATTTAAAAAAATTTCCTTATTCTATCTATAATAACTGTATTCCACATATTGATGTTTTTATGGAACACGGATATACAAAAGAAGAATATAAAATGATTGAAGAAACAAGAAAAATTTTACACAGGCCTAATTTAGCAATAACTGCTACTGCTGTAAGAGTTCCTGTAATCAATTGTCATGGAGAATCTATTAATGTAGAATTAGAAAATGATTTTGACATTTATGACATTAAATTATTATTGGAAAACTCTCCCGGTATTGTCGTAGTTGATAATCCGGATAAAAATTTTTATCCACTGGCTAGTAAAGCAAATGGATGTGATGACGTATTTGTTGGAAGAATTAGACGTGATTTTAGTATTCCATATGGCTTAAATATGTGGGTTGTGAGTGATAATTTACGAAAAGGTGCTGCAACTAATGCTGTACAAATTTTAGAAAAACTAATCCATTAATTGTTCTGTATAAATTGTATTATTTTGGAAATACTATTTTTAGGTGGTGATAGTATGACAAATAAAGAACTTTTGTACATTGAAGATGCTTTGGGACATGAAAATTTTATGAAATCATGTAGTGCCCAAGCATCAACTCAATTAACAGATGCTACTCTTTCTGCTTATATGAAAGAGCTAGAGCAAAAGCATACAGAATTGTTTAACAAATTTTTAAATTTATTATAGGAGGATTAGTTATGCAAGATAAAGATTTAATGGAAAAAGAATTGTTAATTATTAAAGGTGTCTGCGATTTATATCTTCATGGTTCAATAGAATCAACTACTGCTGAAGTTCATACTACATTTAAAGATGCTTTAAATGAGTCATTAGATATTCAAAATAAGATATATAATTTAATGGCTGAAAAGGGCTGGTATAAAACTGAAAATGTAGATCAAACCAAAATAGATACAGTAAAGCAAAAATTTGCTTCAAATTAATCATACTACAAATTTAGTAAAATAAAAAAATGTAGATTTCTTGAACAAAGCTTCAAAGGTGCCTAACTTTTTATGTTATGTTCAAAAACTACATTTTTATTTTATTATAATTTACTATTAAACTATATACTCAATTTTATTATTTGGAAAATATTTTTCCATTTGCTCCCTTAAAAATATCTCTGCTTCAATTCTAACCTGATTCTTATACCAATATTTTCCTCTACCACGTCCTGTCATTTTCTCTTTGTCATACAAAGAAATAGCATTGGGGAAAGCTTCCTCATTTATTTTAGTATGAATATAACTATAAGTCATAAAAATAATCTCAAAAAAAGTATTTTTCTTCACTTTTTCTGACAGCTCTTGACTCAAACGTTGTATCAATTCACTATATAATTTCTTCCAATTTTCCACTAAAATTACTGGTGCAATCAAAATTCCAATTGAATATCCCGCTTCTTTTAATTTATTAATAGCCTCTATTCTTCCTTTTAATCTAGAAGTTCCAAATTCTACTTTATTAATAATTTCTTCTGGATTAACACTCATTCTAATTGTAATTTTTCCTTGATGATTAAGTGGCAAAATAGGGTCCACCATATCAAATTTACTTGGAAAAGTTAATCTTCCTTGTTTTGAATTTTTAAAATTTTCAATTGTCCATACCAAATTATTTGTAATTGTATTTTCTAAAATTAAATCACTGTTACTTCCTATCTCAAAAGTCAATTCTTTATCCGCCTTTTCTGCTGTCCTAATAATTTTTTCTAGCATTTGCTCTCTATTTACGAATAAACGCAAATATGCACATTTATTATAATTGCAAACCAAATAACAATACATACAAGCTGCTGTACATCCAGAAGACGTATATGGAACTAAATAATCTGAAGTTTTGTGATTTTCTACAAACTTATGCGTTTTTCTAGTTCCTATAATTAAGTTTCTTTTCATATCAGCAAATTCTTTATTAGATTTTTTTCTCATTTCTTCTATATTATTATGGTTTTCAATTTCTATTTTAGGTATATCCTCATATTTTTCCATTAGCTCTTTTCCTAATGGATAATTTACAATTTCTTTTTCAAAATAAATAGCTTTTGGTCTAAACATAAAATCCTCCTATTAGAGTTATTCTAACCAAAAACTATTTTTATATTCCCAACGCTCTCTTAAACCTTTCAATATATATTAATTATTTTTCTAATAACCAATCAATTATATTTTTATGAATAATTCCATCTCTTGAAAAATCAGCTTTATCTAATGAAAGAATATATTTAGGGTAGTTATCTTCTACTTCTTTTAAAGCTCCAAATTCTCTATTTTGAACTTTATCACTTTCTAATAAATAAGTTACTTGAAAATATAATTTTTCTTGTGTTTTCGTTGCAATAAAATCAATTTCTCCATCTTTTGTTTTTCCTATATACACATCATATCCTCTCTCTAATAACTCATTATATACAACATTTTCAATTGCAAAACTCTTATTTATTTCAAAATTATTATTTTTTATTTGGGCTATTCCCAAATCTGTCATATAATATTTATTCAATGTTTTTAAAACTGCTTTTCCATGAATGTCATATCTATATATTTTCTTTATCATTAAAGCTTTGCATAATGCATCTAAATACATGTATAATGTTTCTGTTGATACAGATTTTCCCTCTTTTTTTAAAGATTTCATAACATTTTCAGCAGAAAATTGGCGTCCTGTAGTATCTACAATATATTGTAATAATAAATCAAATAAGACTGTGTCTTTTAGTCCTAATCTTTCTACTACATCCCTTAATATAATAGAATCAAATACACTATGTAAATAATCCTTTATATTGCTTTCATCAGTAAATTGAGTTCTATTAGGAAGTCCTCCCCATTTGACAAAATCCCAAAAAGTTTCTTCTGATTTTGCTTGCTTTTTAGTAAGTTCAACAAATTCCTTGTAGCTTAATGGATAAATATTAAATAATACATATCTTCCAGATAGAACTGTTGATAATTCATTTGATAATAGTTTACTATTAGAGCCTGTAATAAATATACTTATATTGTCTATAGATGCTCTTAATGAATTTACTACATCTTCAAATTTTTCTACTTTCTGAATTTCATCTAAAAATACATAATACTTATCATTATCTACTATTTTTTCTTTTATATATGCATTTAATTTTTTATAATCTTGTAATTCCTCAAATTCTATAAATTCAAAATTTATATATATAATGTGGTTTTCATCAATTTTTTTTTCTTTTAGTTCATCCATTATTTGTTTCAATATTACAGATTTTCCACATCTTCTTATTCCAACTAATATTTTTACAAGATCACTATCATAAAAACCTCTTATTCTGGATAAATACATCTCTCTTTTTAACATTTTCATCACCTATATTAATTATAATTCAATGCATTATATTTGTCAAGTTATTTCGCATAAGAGAAATAAGTTTCATTTTTTATAATATAGTCAAATTCATAAGGTGTGTAGTCAATACTACTTGCATCTCTTTTTTCAAAATACTCCTCAGATATATTATCTCTTTGAATTACTCGTTTCTTTCTTTCACTATCATCTGCTTTTATAAGTATCTTTACATCACACATTTCCCAATACTTGCTTATTGGTAACAAAGCCCACTCTAATATAATAGCTGAACCTGTTTCTCGTTCTAATATATCATCTAATTTTTCTTGCATATACTTCCAAGTAATATCTGTTAATTTATCCATTTTTTCTTTACTAGAAAATACTATATTTCCTAACTTTTTTCTATCTATTTCATTATTTTCCCCTAATATTTCTTTACCAAAAGTTTCACATAGTTTTTTTGCAATATTTTTATCCTTTACAGCTTTGTGACCAATTTTATCAATATCTATACTATTACACTTAAGTTTTTTTGATAACATTTCTGTAAAAGTGGATTTTCCACTTCCAGATTTTCCTGTAACTCCAATAATTTTCACAATTTTCCTCCAAAACTATGTAACTTAGTTTACTTGAATTTTTATGCTATATTTTTTCATAAATTACATAATCATAATCCAAGTCATTTTCTTCATTTCTTATTCCTTTTTCTCTACTAACTTCTTTCCACACTTCTGTATTTATTTTTGGAAAAAATGCATCTCCTTCAAATTCTTCATTAATTTCTGTCACATACATTTTTGTAACATATGGCATTAATAAGTTATATATCATACTACCACCAATTACAAAATTTTCTTCTTCATTCTCAATATATTCCTGAATTTCTAACATAGAATGTACTACTTGCACATTTTCATCTTTTACTTTGAAATCAGGATTTTGTGTAAATACTATATGTTTTCTATTTGGTAATACTCTTCCTAAAGATTCAAATGTCTTTCTTCCCATAATAATAGTATGACCAGTTGTCAACTGTTTAAATCTTTTCAAATCTTCTGGTAAGTTCCATATTAGTTTATTTTCTTTTCCTATAATATTATTTTTCGCTTTTGCTACAATTATACTTAACATTTTAATTTCTCCTATTCTGCTACTGGAATTTTTCCTAATTTTATTTCTTTATTATAGTCATATCCTTCTATTTCAAAATCTTCTACTTTAAAGTCATAGAAATTCTTTGTTGGATTTTTTATAATTAATTTTGGATGTACATCCATGCTTTCAGCTTCAATTAATTTTTCTACTAATGGCACATGTCTATTATAAATATGACAATCTCCTATATTATGTGTTAATGTTCCTACTTCTAATCCTGCTACTTGTGCAAACATGCATTGCAAAGCTGCATATTGCATTACATTCCATCCATTTGCAGCTAACATATCTTGTGAACGTTGATTTAAAATTAAATGCAATTTTCCTTGCTTTACTAGCCATTGTGTTCCATAAACACATGGTTCTAAAGCCATATCTTTTAATTCTGCATGATTAAAAATATTTGTCATAATTCGGCGACTAGATTGATCATTTTGTAATAAATATAATACAAAATCTACTTGATCCATTTCTTGTAATCCTTGCTTTGTTTTAAAAGTATATTTTTTTCCCATTTGATATCCATATGCTTTACCAATGGTTCCTTCACTGTCAGCCCATTGATCCCATATGTGAGAGTTTAAATCTTCAATTCGATTTGATTTTTTTTGCCATATCCACAAAATTTCATCAATCGCCCTTTTTACAGTATTAGTATTGTTTCGTAATGTAATCATTGGAAATTCTTTTCCTACATCATATTTGTTTGATACTCCTACAATAGATATGTAATTTGCTTCTGTTCCATCTTCCCATCTGGTACGTACATTAGTGCCTTCAGAAGAATATCCATTTTTAATTATTTCTTTACATGTTTCTATAAAATGTTTGTCCGCTTGTGTCATTTCATTTCCTCCCTTTGTTTTTTTCAAAGTATATCACATCATTATTTAAAATTCTACTTTTTTCTATCTATTTTTACAATTTTCTTCAATAATGATTCTTGTAATAATTGAGAGAAATTTATTCCAAGCTTTTCTGCTCTTTCATTTAACCATTCTGGTATTGTTAATGTCTTTTTTATTGATTTTTTCGTCCCATATTTTTCTGAATATTTATCAATATCTAATAAAAGTAATGTTTTAAAAGCATTTTTTTCTTGTACTTTTATTTCTTCTATTTGTGATGGTACGGGAATATCTTCGTTTTCTTCTATTGCTGTTAAAATCCATCCTAATGCAGCATCTTGTGCCATTTCTATTGCTTCTTCTAAGTTATCTCCTTGAGTTACACATCCTGGTAAATCTGGGACTACTACAGAATATCCTCCTTGTTTTTCATTATAAAAAATCGATGGATAAACTAATTTCATTGTTTATCATTCTCCTCTCTCTTTTTTAATCCTGCTTGTTTTAATATAGAATTTACTACTGCTAATTTCAATTCTTTGCAATGTCTTGGTATCGTTACTTTACCTGATTTCACATTATGCTTATATTGATAGTGTGAACCAATTGTTTTATAAAGATACCATCCATCTTTGTACAAAATTTTTTCCATCTGTTTAAACGTCAAATTATCTCCTTCTTTCTTATTTTACTACGTGTGATACGTATTGTCAATTATTTATTAAAATTTTTTCATAATAATAAAAACGGAATATTATCCTTTCAAAAAGTATAATATTCCCCCAAAAAAATTATTTAAATCATTTCTATTATATATTAAATTATAGATAATATCAAACACTTTTTATCGCAAATTACGACATTTTTCTTTCTTCATCAAATTCCCACTTCGGTACATATTCTTCCTCATGTTCTCCCAACTCTTGAATAAAACCATTTTCAATTTTAAGCATATCAATATAATCCTCTATTTGTTTCCATTCTTCATTCGTTAACTTTCGATTCAACTCATTTATATCCTTTGCTTTGTATGTAGGAAAATACTGAGCCATAACACTAATATAAACTTCTTTTGGCACATTATCTTTAAACCAACTTAAAACTCTTTTACTATTCTCAACACAATTAGGTAACACCAAATGTCTTATAATAACACCTTTTTGTATCATACCTTTATCATTAAATTGTGGTCTACCCACTTGTCTAATCATTTCTTGAATTGCCTTTGTAGCTATATCAAAATAATTCTTTACATTAGAATACTTTTCACCCAAATCATTTTGTGCATATTTCAAATCAGGCAAAAAAACATCAACATACCCTTCCAATAATTTTAATGTTTCTACTTTTTCATAAGCATTTGTATTATAAATAATTGGAATTTTTAGACCTCTATGTTTTGCTATTTTAATTGCCTCTATAATTTGTACAGCATAGCTAGTAGGTGTTACTAAATTAATATTTTCAACACCTTTTGCTTGCTGTTCCAACAAAATATCTGCTAATTCGTCAATAGAAATGTCTTTTCCTTTTCCTAATTGACTAATTTCATAATTTTGACAATATACACAATTCAAATTACAATTTGAAAAGAAAATGGTTCCTGAACCATTTTCTCCACTAATGCAAGGTTCTTCAAAATGATGTATGCTATATAGTGCTATTCTTACTTTGTCTGTTGCTTTACACCTTCCTACTCTTCCTTGATTTCTATTTATTTTACATTCATGCGGACAAATTTCACATTTTTCTAATAATTGCATTGTTATCTCCAAACTTTTTCTACATATAGTTTTTCTTTGTCTTTTCTTAAACTTATTTTTTTCTTACTAAATTTTTCACTATTTCTCTTTACTATTTCTTTTTCCTCATTTTCACTAGTTCCACTTGTTTTCGCAATTTCTTCATTATTTAAGTTTTTTATTAAGATATAATTTTCTGGTTCGTCACCTATCATAGGATTATCGTCTTCTAAAAATTCTATAATATCAACTTCATATCCATTTTCTGTCTTATTGATTTTATCTAGTAAAAATAAATCCACTTGTTGGTCTAACTCAACTTCGATAGCTTGATATTTTCCTTTTTCTTCTGTTGGTATTAAATATTTTGTACCTTGTTCCGGAATTTCTTTATCAAACATTTCTCCAAACAATTCTTTTGCCTTTTCTTTTAATTGCTCATTAGATAATACATCTTCTTCAGAATTTTTTTTGACAACTTCCCATAACCATTCATCTGGTGCCTGATTTATATCATCAAATACTGGCAATGCTTCATTCGTTATTTCTTTCCACATATATATTTGATTAATATACTCTTCAATTCTTTCTACTTCTTGTATCGTAATAGTATTATTTCTTATTATTACATTTTTATATATAATCATTCCTACAAAAATTATTGCTACAATTACAATCATAATTATTAGTTTTTTCATGATTAATCTCCGCTTAGCACCATGTTATATATTTTTATTTAAATCTTTTCCCTCTATGTTTTCTACTACTAAAAGCACTTTCATCATCATCATCGTCGTCATCGTCATAATCATCATCTTCTTCGTTTTCTTCATCTTCATCCTCATATGTTGGTTTTTTCTTTTTTAAAAATGCTTTTGGCATATCTTCGTCATCATCTTCGTCTTCCCAGTCATCATATTCATCTTCAATTTCATCGTCTTCAAATCCATTATTAAATTGATTATTTTTTCTATATTTTATTATAATAAATACAACTACTGCAACAACTATAACAACAGCTAATACAATACCAACTATTAGTTTTTGTTTCTGTGCCTGTTTTTGTGCTTCTTCTCTTGCTATTGCTTCTTCATCTATTAAACTTTTATTTACTGTTACTTGATATGTTGCTACATTATTTCCATCCTTATCTGATACCAAAATGGTTATAATGTTTTCTCCTTCTTTTAAGTCTTCATTTCCTGTTACATCAACAACATAACTTTCATCAGTTGGCTTTGCATTAATATCTAATTTTGTGTCCTCTCCTATATATTTTACTGTATATGCATATGTATTTGTTTTAAATGTTGGTGAAAGACTTAAATAATTAACTTTTAATTCAGCTAATCCTTTACCTTCTGTTTCTCCAGTAGTAGCTGTAGTCTCTGGTTCGTCTGGCTCTTCTTGTTTTACTTCTCTAATAATGTTTAATGTATATGTTTTTTGAGTTCCATCTTCTGCTGTTACAACTACTTCTGCTTTATTTTCACCTTTTTCAAGTTTTTTATTTCCTGTTCCTTCGATTTTTGCTTTTGAATGTTGAGCTGTTGCATATACCTCTACTGTTTCTGTATCTTCTGGTACTACTACTTCATAAGATGTTGTTGCTGCTTTAAAGCCTTTAAAATCATGTGGTCTAATTCCTAAGTTACTTAAATTTGCATTATTAGATTTTTTTGATGTTGTAGGTGTTGTTGTAGGTGTTGCTGTTGGAGTTGCTGTTGGGGTTGAGCTACCTTGATTTCCTTCTGATGGACTCGTTTCTCCTGAATTTTGTTCATTTGTTTGACTTCCTGAATTATCTGCTGTCCCTGAGTTTTCACTTGATTCTCCTGATGAACCTGAAC
>CANRLE010000035.1 GCA_947631385.1 uncultured Clostridia bacterium
TTAGATGGTGCTACTAAAAAGATTGAGTTTGATACTTTTTGAATATATCCATCTAAAGCATATACTCCACCACTAATAAAATCTACAATTCTTCTAGCAACATCTTTATTAACATATTCTAAATTAACTATAACAGATTTCTTTTCTTTTAAGAAACTGCATATTTCATCAGATTGTTCAAAAGTAGTTGGTTGTGATATTACCATCTTTATAGCATTACCTTGTGCTTGTGGCATACTTACAACTTTATTTTTTCTTCCAAATATTTTTTTATCATCTACTTCTTCTTCCTCATCCTCATACTCGTAATCATTTTCCTCTTCGTACTCTTCTGGCTCTTTTGAATCCATTCCAAATAAATCCCATACTTTGTTCATCAATGCTCCTGCCATAAAAAAACCTCCTAATATTTCCTTTGTTTTTATTGACTTAAGTATCTACTTTTTTTCCAAAAATGTCAATATTTTTTATGAATGTTATTGAATTTTAACAGTTCTGTAATATATTTGTAACAGTTTATTCTACTTTATCTAAATTTGGAGTTAACAATATCTCATCATAAAGTGATATTTTTCTGTATTTTACAATCTCTTCATTCGAAAATCCCAATTCTTTTAATTCTTCTGTTGTATAACTATCTACAATAGAATATTTTTCTCCTTTTGTTACAACTTTCACCAATATTTTACTTAAATATCCTGCTCTATTACGAACTACATAATTTAATTCACCATCTGTAGCAATAGCTTGGTTTGGTACTTTTAATCCTGAATCATCCCACCAAATCAAATCAAATGAAATTTTTCTGTAATTGATTAGTTCTTCTATTTGTTTTTCGATTTTTAATATAATTAGTATGTCTTCTTCATTTTCATTTACAATATTAGTTATTTCAGCTGTGATTTCTGCATTATTAGACAAACGAAGTTTTACTTTTTGACCTATTTCAGCTTTTTTTGCTTCTTCTGATGAAGATATTGTTGCAATATAACATGTGAAATTGTCAATTATTTTACCACATTCTTCATTAGTTGCTACAATTTTACCAGTTTGCAAATTCAAACTTTCTAAATATTCTTTATTCAAAGAACTAAAATTTTCTGGAGTCAAAACTTCTTCTAATCCATCTACTTTGTAAGATACAATTCCGCTAACTGGTGCAGTTACATATTCAGCCCCTGAGTTTAATTGACTTTCATAACCTTTTCTTTCTTCTATTAATTGATTTAAGTATGAACCTTTTGGGCTTTTATCTCCTGCAATTTGAGCCTTTTTCATTATAAAATTGTTAATTTCTTTTTTATATTCTGTTAAAGTAGATACATCTGTTATTTTATTAATATTCTCCATCTTTTCATCAATTTGATCTTCTAATAACTTCATATCTGCTGGTTGATACAAGCTATTATCATTAACCATTACTTCTTGTATTTTTACATCTAAATCTTCAATTTTTTGTTTTAAATTTTCTTCGTTTGAGCTATAATATCTAAAAATATTCTCATCTTTTGCTGCTCTTTCTCCTTCTGATTTAATCTGTAAAATACCATTTCTATAATTCTCACCTTTTACTACTATTTCACTTCTAATAACATAGCCAATGTCTGTCTCCTCCTGATATAACTTTCCTTCTTCAATAGTAAAAATATCAGTTGGTTGCCTAATTAAAAGATAAATAATATAAGCAATATAAATTATAATTACTATTAATAAAATATATAATATTATTTTCTTCTTTATTCTCTTATTTTTTTCTTCCAAACAAATTTCATTCCTTTCCCAAGGTAGTAAGAATTTTATTTATATTATCTTGTATGCTGGCATTTCCTTCAAGCCATATTGTCTGCTTGTTTTTACGAAACCATGTCATCTGTCTTTTTGCATATCTTCTTGTTTCCATCTTTATTTTTTCTATCATCTCTTCTTGCGTTATATATCCTTCAAGATATTCAACAACTTCTTTATACCCTAGCCCTTGCATAGCAGTTGGAAATGTATGATGCTTTTTTAAAATTTCTTTTACCTCTTCAATCAAGCCTTGTTCTATCATTTGGTCTACTCTTTTGTTAATTCTATCATATAAAACTTTCCTATCCCAATCAAGTGCAAAAACATAATATTCATACTCTGGTGGATTTTTTCTAGATTCAATTTCTTGCTGTGTTTTAGTTTTTCCAGTTGCATGATAAATTTCTAAAATTCTAAGAATTCTTTTTTCATCATTTTGACTAATTTTTTTTATTGCTATTGGATCTATTTTTTTTGCTTCTTCATATAGAACATTTAATCCTTCTTTCTGCACTCTATTTTCTAGTTCTTGTCGATATTTTTCATCAAATTCTATTGTTGGATACTCAATTTCATATATCAAACTATCCACATACAGTCCGGTACCACCTGTTACAATTGGTGTTTTTCCTTTTTTTAAAATTTCGCCAATTGCTTTTTTTGCATCTTGTTTATAATCTGCTACACTATACCTTTTTTCTGGTGAAATGAAATCTAAAACATAATGTTTGATTCCTTGTCTTTCTTCAATTGTTGGTTTTGCAGTTCCAATATTCATTTCTTGATATATTTGCATTGAATCACAAGAAACAATTTCACCATTTATTGTTTTAGCAAGTTCAATAGATAAACTCGTTTTCCCTGAAGCTGTTGGACCGCATATCACAATTACTTTTTCCATTTTGCTACTCCTTTATAGTTTGATACATCCTTAATGTTCCTTCTTGCGTATCTCTCATATATCCAGTTTCAATTATAAGACATACAAAAAATACTATTAATATAATTCCTATTCTTTTTAATATTTCTTGTTTTTCTACTTGCTCTCCTTTTTGTCTATCAATTATTTTAGCTATTTGAGGCATTACAATCATTCCATTAATTCCTGTAAATATAGCTACTATCATATTTTGTAAACGATTTTGTATCTCCGCTTCTTCGATTACAAATTTTCCTTTTGCTATTTGAAAAACAATCAATGTAATTACATATGAAATTGCAATTCCTGCTATTAAATAAATAACCTTTTTACTTTTCTCCAATTCTCCTAAATTTTGCCAACTCCATGAAATTAAAATTAAATAAATAATACCTGTTATTAGAACAATAAATACCATTTTTATCCCTTTCTATTTCCTTGCAAATTTTCTTTCAATATCATATTTTGTCATCTTAATTACTGTTGGTCTTCCATGTGGACAAGTAAAAGGATTTGGCAATTTTAATAATTGATTCATTAGTTCTTCTACTTCTTCTGTTGTTAATGCCATATTTGCTTTAACTGCTGCTTTACAAGCTACAGTTGCAATGAATTTCTCCTCTTTTTCTTGTTTTGCCGTTCTTGCTACTGTATTAATTTCATCCAAAGTCTCTAAGAATAATTCTTTTGTATCCAAATCAACGCAAATTGTTGGCACTCCTGTCAATTTTAATGTATTTTCTCCAAACTCTTCTATACTAAACCCAGCTTGTTCAAACATTTCCATGTTTTCTTTAGCAATTTCCATTTCTTTGTGTGTCAAAGTTATAACATCTGGTAATAAAAGCATTTGAGAATCTTTATTTTTATCACTATAATAATTTTTCTTTACTTTTTCATATAAAATTCTCTCATGTGCTGCATGCTGGTCTAAAATATACATCTCTTGCTCAATTTCTAATATAATATATGTTTTAAATACAATTCCAACAATTCTATAAATTGGCTTTTTTAATTCTTCTATTTCTTCGAATACAGACATATTATCTTTGATAATATCTACTGCACTTGTTGACATATCTTCTTTCTTCTCTTGCTTTTCTTCTACTGGTGAGGTACCAAATAGTTTTTGATACATTTCTTCAAAATTATCCATTGTTTCAATTAATTCAGTGGTTTCCTCTGTTTGTTTTTCTGGTTCTATTTCTTTTTTTTCTTCTTCTACCGGTTTTTCTACTGGTTCTTCTACTTGTCCTGCTGCTTGTTCTTCTAATTTATATTCTGGTTTTAGTTCTTCTACGACATCATTATTTTGATTTTGTTCTTGCACATCTTTTTCTAACTTCTCTCTCATTTGCTTTAATTGCAATAAAACGTCAGAAGTATTCATTGGTTCTCCGGTCGTTTCTGTTTTATTTGTTTCTGGCTTCTCATCTAATGTAATGTTTGTCTTTATTTTGCTTTCTTCTTCTGTATATTCTTCTATCTGCTTTTCATTTTGTTTTCTAAAAGAAAATAAACCAGAATTTTGACTTTCTTTTTTTCCTTCTCTTATATTTTTCAATCTTTCTTCAAATGTCAATTCTCTTCTTTTTTGTAAATCTTCTGTATTAGTTGTAGTTCCTGCACTAGCAACTAATTCATTTTTTAGCATTGTATCTTTTATTGCATGATAAATAGCCTGAAATACTTTATTTTCTTCCTCGAAGCGTACTTCTAGTTTAGCTGGATGAACATTTACATCTACTTTTGCTGGATTCATTTCTATATTTAATATAACAAATCCAAATTTTCCAATTGGTATTAGTCCTTTATATGCTTGTTCAGTTGCAGATGATAATGTTTTATCTTTAATATATCTCTTATTTACAAAGAATAATTGATTAGAACGATTAGACCTCGCTATTTCTGGTTTTCCTACCACACCTTTAACATTAATATCTTCATATTGATAAGATGTTTCTAGAATTCCATTTGCTACATCTTTTCCATAAATACTATAAATAACTCCTTTTAAATCACCATTTCCACTTGTTTGAATTACTGTCTTTCCTGTATTAATTAATTTTATTGCTATATATGGATTAACTAGTGCTATTCTTGTTACAGCATCTTCTATATATCCTGACTCTGTATAATCTTTTTTTAGGAATTTGTATCTTACTGGAGTATTAAAAAATAAATTTCTTACTGTTATAGACGTTCCGGTTTGACATCCTATTTCTTCTTTTTCTAAAACATCTCCGCCTTCTACTACAATACGATATCCTGTTTCTTGTTCTTTGGTTTTTGATATCATTTCTACATTACTAATAGCTGCAATACTTGCTAATGCTTCACCTCTAAAGCCCATAGATGTTACTGTGTTTAAATCATCTGCTGTTCGAATTTTACTAGTAGCATGCCTTTCAAATGCTATTTCTAAATCATCTTGTACAATTCCCTTTCCATTATCAGTTACCTTTATGTACGAAATTCCTCCGTTTTTTATTTCTACTGTTATGTTTGTTGCCCCAGCATCAATTGAGTTTTCTACCATTTCTTTGATTACTGATGCTGGTCGTTCTATTACTTCTCCTGCAGCTATTTTGTTAATTGTTAATTCATCTAATAATACAATGTTTCCCATGCTTGTCCTCCGTTTTTTATCAATACTAAACTATTCTTTTTCTATACTATCTTTTAGTTTCTTTTCAAAGCTAGAAGTTATTCCAATTAATGTTAGTACATATACAGCTAGAACCATAGGAATTGTAAATCTTCCAATTGGAATGCGAATAATCGCAATAATACTAAGTAATAAAGCTTGTGTAACAATTAATGTTAAAATTGTTTTAATAATAGTTTTTATAATACCTAATCTATGATACCTTATTGCCATATAAACTAATATAATAACTGTTGCAATAATAAATGGTATAACATAAGGTCTTATAATATCTCTTCCTCTTGTATGAGGAACTGTTGTGATTTCTACATTATCTGCTGACAATGCAACCCCATACTTTTCATTTATTTTATTAATTAAATTTGATTTTTGTTCTTCTGTAATATCATTTGAAAGAATGCTTACACTATCTTCATATACCTCAACTTTTTGAATAATAACTTCTTGATTTGGTATAGTTTCATCTGTTATTTTTTTAATATCTTCTATATTAAATTCTTTTTGTAAATATAATTCTATTCTTTTAGCAGTTTGGTATCTTAAATCAAAACGTAATCCTATTGTTAATGTAACAATAATACCAGCTATAACAATAATTGCTATTAAAAATGCTACTATTTTTGTTTTTTTACTAGTTTCTTTCATTTCTATTTTCCCTTCCTTCTTTTATTTTTAATAAGCTATTTGTTACAATACTATTATAGGCTGCTATTAAAGCAATTCCCCAAAACATTACCATACCAAAACTGCTTATTGGAGTCCATTTTATAAAACAGAAGGTAATTACTAAAATAATAATTGGTATCATTTTTATGAAAAATTCTTTATATGTTGTTCCAATTTTTTCTTTCTTTAATAATTGATTAACTAGAATATAATTCAATACTAGTACAACTCCAATTCCAAAAAGTCCTTCTAAAGATAAGACTACATTAGCATAACGAAGAATTAATATTAATATTGATAAAAATCCCACATAAGAAAATGCGGCTAATATTCCAGTTGATTTATATTTAATAATTAACACTATTAATGCTACTGCAACAATTCCTAATGCTACATATTTTGCTATTTGGATTTCATTATGTTCTATATCTGAAAAAACAAATTCATTTTCATCTAAATCATATTTTACAGGCATTTTGCCTACATCTAATACTGTTGCCATACTAGAAGCTCTTGTAATATAATCTTGTAATGTTTTTGCATCAGTACTTGCTGTTCCTACTGATAATTGTAATCCTCCTGTTTTAATTGGTTCATCAAAACTAGTAGTCATAATTTCTTCATCATCTATGTTCATTGTAATTGTTTTTTCTTCTTCTTTTTCTTCTGTTGAATCTGCTTCAGCAGTAGTTTCATCAGTTGTTTCATTTGTTGTTTCGTCTGTTGTTTCATCTGCTGAATTATCTTCTTCTTTCTTTACATACGTATTAGTTATTTCTTCTAATTTTTTAGCTCCTTCTTCATTGAATTCAATGTCTAAATAAACTTGTGTACCAGCATTTGATGTACTATTTGAAGATCCATACATAACTGCTGCACTTTTAATATAGCTATTATCTAATAATACTTCTTTAGTTTCACTATCTACAATTTCATATTTTCCTGTTGTATTAAGATTACTAATAATTTTATCTGTTGCATCATTTTCTGTTAATTCTATTAAAATATCTCCATTTTCTTCATCTAATTTTATAATATAATTATCTACTCCCAATTTTTCTAGTCTTTTTTCAATTATTTTTT
The DNA here is from genome assembly GCA_947631385.1 of uncultured Clostridia bacterium. GTDB lineage: Bacteria > Bacillota > Clostridia > TANB77 > CAG-508 > CAG-269. Next base: position 7,125 of record CANRLE010000035.1, read on the forward strand.
GAGAAGCACGATAATTTTCTACATTCTTAACATCATCACTATTATATGGAATCACTTCTTTAACATAGCCCTTTTCTGCTAATTGTTCATCTGTTAATTCTTCTGTATCTTCTACTACTTTTCCTTCTGCATCTTTTATAGTTGTTGTTGTTCCTGTGTTTACTCTTAAACGTATAGTTCTACTTCCTTCAATATCCATAGCATAAGAATATTTTTTTACTTTATTTTCCATTCTGTTTTGTACTGGTATATAAACACCCAAAAGTGCTACCATAGTAATGGCTATAATTGCTAATATAATTGTTACTATTTTTACTTTCTTCATTTTTAATACATTCCTTTCCTTCTGTAATATTTTAATCTATAATAACTTTGTTCCATTGATTACTAATTCAAACCATATTTTTAAATATTTAGCTGCATATTTACTCATCATAGTTCTGTCCATAAAAATTTCAAAATAATCTAATACTGGGCATATTTTAGTATCAATGCTTAATTTTAAAATTACTTTTCTTTCGTTACTGTCAATCTCTAATTGTGCATCAGTTACTGCATAATTAACTCTGTCATGAATATCAAAAGTTGATAAATTCGTATTACAAACTCGATTTCTGTGTACATCTGATTTATCTGCTATAATAATCGCTGCTGATATATCACTTATTGCAGTTCCTGTTTGTTCATCATGATTGCCTATTGCCATCATAATTTCTGTTCTTTCTTCTACTGGCATTCCCATATCTTTCAATATATTGTAAGCCAGCATTGCACCACTATGAGCATGGTCAGTTCTATTAACACAATTTCCAATGTCATGTAAATATCCTGCAATCTTTGCTAATTCGATTGTTCTTTCTGGATATCCCAAAGTTTCTAAAATCTTTCCTGCTCTTTCCGAAACAATTGAAATATGTCTATGGCTATGTTCTGTGTATCCAAGTCCATCTAATTGTTTCTGGGCTCCTAGAATTAGAGCTTCTACCTCTTTATTCTCAATTACATCTTGTAAAGTTATCATTTTCCCTGCCTCCCTTTTTGTCTTCATAATTTTACCTTAAAAAATCAAAAATAGCAACTATTTTTTATAATAAATTTGTGCAAATTAATACCACCTCTATTAATTTGCACAAATTTGTTATAATTGATACATTTATCTTCCACTTGCATAAATTGTAAAATTATATTGCTTAATATTTTCACCATCCTTTGTATCTTGTATATCTTGCAAAGTATTTTTTTCATATTCCCACTCCCAATGAATAACAATTTTTTTATTTTCGTTTATTTCTCCCTTTAATTCTTTTTCTAAATCTTCTAATTTTTCATATTTTCTATCTTTTCCTTCTATTTGAAAAACTAGATTTTCTGGTTTATTATTCATGCTCTGGAATTGAACTTGATAATTAATTTTTTCATTTGTAATTAAATAAATCTCAAACGCTCCCTTTGTGCCGAGGTGCTATCTTTTCACGCACTAATGTATCTTTTTGAATAGTATCTGCTAGTTGTATTTCTTTAAAATCAATATTTTTATATGATACATCAAATATATATTGTTTGTATGTTTGAGTTTTCGTTTCATTTACATCATCAGCGATTATATTTTCTTGTTCTTTTTTTCCAGAAGAAAATAATTTAAAAAATATTAAATCATCTTGATATCCATTTTCTTCATTTTTCTTTTTTTGAATTAAAAGCATAACTAAAATTATAATAATAGCAATGAGTAAAATAGAACTTTTATTTTGCCTTTTCATCATACCTCCTTTAAACTTTCATTTGCTCAGAATGTACTTTAATTTGAACATCTTGTAAAATGTCTTCTATAGATTTACTTTTAGTTTTATCATATACGATTTCTAGTTTATAGTAATCTTCTTGCATTTCTCCCTTGGGCATTTTCATGTTTTCTGTTTTATTATCATGTAAAGCTATTTCTTTTCCTTCTTTATAAAGTTTAAATGAAATAGTTTCATCTGTTTTTGATAAGATTTCAATATAATATGTTAAGTCTACTTGTGTTGTCTCTCCATTTTCTCTATGATTTTTTACACGAAAATCATAATATTCTCTTTCTTTTCTTCCGTTTATTTCTAACACAGGACTGTTTTCTACAACCAAAATAGGTTCTGCAATTTTTGCATTTGCTTCTATATTTGTAGCACTATATTCTTTTCCTAAACTATATCCAGAAAAAAATAATGCCACTATTATCATACCTATTAATATGAGTATTAGTTCTTGTTTTTTCTTTTTTAATGGTACTTTTTGTTTTTTCATTCATACCTCCTCATTTTTTATTTTGCAAGGACAAGTTCTTCCTTCTTGTCCTTGCTTCAAATAGAATAGAATAAAATTACTCTAGCCGTTATAAACATTTTCTAAATTTTTATCATTTAATATGTTTTATTGTGGTTCAACTTGTGTTCCTGAAACAATTACATCAAATGTATAAGTAGTTATTTCTTGAGCTTCTTTAGTATCAATTTTATCATTAGCAGCAATTTCCATTTCTTCTCCTGTTTCATATTTCCATTCCCAATTAATGGTTAATGTTCTTGTTTTGTTTGAGTCATTAGCAGGAATTGTGCCAGATAAAGAATTTTCTAAATCTTCTATTGAATCATATTCTTGCCCGACCATTATAGCTAAATTTTAAATTTGTTGGTTTGGTTCCTTTTTCTTCAAAATCAATTTTATAATTAATTCCTACATCAGAACCTGTTCCATCTACCATAATATTAAAACTTCCTTTTGTGCCTGGTGCAATTTTGTTGTCTACTAGAGTTTCATTATTACATGTAGAAGTTAATTGAATGTTTTGTACTTGTTCCTTTTGTCCATTTACTTGAAAATTCCATGTAGCTACTTCTGCTATTCCGTCTCCTCTCACTTCTGATACGTATTTAGCAAAACTTTGTCCTCCAACAAATGATAGAATTATGCATGATAAAATAGCAAGTATACAGATTATTTTTTTCTTTTTACTCAATAAGCAGTCCTCCTTTCTTTTTAATTTTTTAGTTTGGATTTTTTTCGATAAAATTTTGAAATAAAATTTTTGAAAAAATGATAGAAATTTGAAAATGTAATCTCATTATAGTTTCATATTTGTGAATTGTCAACTGTTTTTCATCGCAAATTTCCCCAAAATTCGCCATTATTTTCAGTTGTTATATAAAAAAGAGGATTTGGGGACGGCCCCATAATCCTCATAATAAACACCGCATTATGATGTTCTTCTCCACATATAAACTGTAATATATGGATCTTGGACATTTACTGCTTGTCCACTTCCTATTTCT
>CANRLE010000036.1 GCA_947631385.1 uncultured Clostridia bacterium
TGTTGCTAGAAGAATTGTAGATTTTATTAGTGGAGGAGTATATGCTTTAGATGGATATATTCAAAAAGTATCAAACTCAATCTTTTTAGTAGCACCATCTAATTATGAAATAACAAATGAAATGGCAAGAGAAGAAATGAAAAGCAAACTTTCTGTTTCATGGCTAAAAAACAACGGAATAAACTAATTTTCTTAGTATCTTTCGCTGCTTATTAAGGAGGAAAAAATGATAACACCATTAGATATTGAAAATAAAAAATTTTCTAAACAAATGATGAATGGATACAGTGTAGAAGAAGTAGATGATTTCTTAGATGATTTAACCGTAGATTATACGAAAAATTACAAAGAAGCAACAGAATTAAGAGAAAAAGTAGCAGAATTAAACAAAAGTTTAGAACATTATAAAACAATTGAAGAAACTCTACAAAGTACATTGGTTATGGCACAAACTACAGCAGAAGATGTAAAAGAAGTAGCAAAGCAACAAGCAGAACAAATAATTCAAGAAGCAAGAGGAACAGCACAAAAACAAGTAAGTGATTTAGATAATGAAATTTTAGCAAAAAGAAAAGAATTAGAAGATATAAAAAAACAATTTGATTTATATAAAGCTAAAATGGAATCACTACTAATTTCACAATTAGAATTGTTAAAAGATATAAACAAAGAAGATGTGTAAAAAAATACAAAAGAAAACTATCTAATTATAGATAGTTTTTTGCATTTTTGACGAAAAATATTACAATATAGAGGGTATGTTACAGAACTATTAAATGTATGTTACATTTTTATGAATACTCTTGACTTTATTTGAAAATGGAATAAAATAGTAATATCAAAGAAAGGCAAAATTATGAGAATAATAGGCGGAAGAGCTAGAGGAACTAAACTATATACATTAGAAGGAAATAATACAAGACCGACCTTAGATAGAGTAAGAGAAGCATTATTTAGTATGATCCAATTTGAAATTCCTAACGCTATTTTCTTAGATTTATTTGCAGGAAGTGGAGCATGTCGGGATAGAAGCAGTTAGCAGAGGAGCTAAGAAGGCAATTTTATGTGACCAATCCAAAGAAGCGATTGAAATAATAAAAAAGAATATTGAAAAAACACATACTGAAAATCAAATTGAACTTTATCATACTACATTTGAGCAATTATTGAATGTTAAAATAAAAGAAAAAATTGATTTTGTTTATATAGATCCACCATATAAGACGGACTTAGCTTGTGAAGCAGTAGATTTATTAATATCAAATGAAATAATGGCTCAAAATGGAACAATAATAATAGAAACAGACGAAGAAGAAAGAGTGATAAATTCATTAAAAAAATTCAGTATAGAAATTATAAATCAAAGAAAATATGGCCGTGTACATCTTATCATTTTAAAGCAAATAGATAAGAACAAAAGAAAGGGGTAAACCATGGAAATTTTTACATTATTAGAAACGTTAGAGGAGTTATTAGAAAATAGTAGAAATGTACCATTTTCTTCTAAAAGTATAGTAGATAAAGATGAAATACTAGATTTAATCAAAGAAATTCGTTTAAAATTACCAGATGAATTAAAACAAGCAAAATGGGTTAAAGAAGAAAGACAACGTATTCTAGTAGAAGCTAAAAAAGAAGCAGATGGAATTGTAAAAGAAGCAGAAAATAGAATTATAGCAATGATAGATGAACATGAAATTACAAGAAAAGCATATGACCAAAAAACAGAAATTATTGAGACAGCAAATGAAATGTCAAGAGAAATATCAAGAGGAACTAAAGAATATGCAGATACATTATTAGGACAGACAGAAGATGTATTAAATGGTACATTGGATAAATTAGGAACTGATATGACAGAAGCAATAAATATAATGAGAATATCATTAGAGGATACAATAAAAACAATACAGAATAGTAGAAAAGAGTTGAAGAACTAAAAACGAGGAGCAATGGGAGAAAGTTTCCTTTTGCTCTTTTTAAAGATTTTGAGAAGGAATGAGGAATAAATGTCAAAAAAAAGGAGATACAAAAAAAGAAATAAAGCTTCTAAAATAGATGTAACAGTAGTTTCATTAATTATATTAAGCATACTTTTAGCTGTGTTAATTTATACAAAATCAGGCATCATTGGTGTAAAATTAAATGAAATATTAGGTGGAATGATGGGAATTGTACAATATATTTTGCCAATAGGTATATTTGCAATTGCTATAAAATTAGCGTGTGAAGGAAGTGAGGACTGGAGTCCAAAATTAATACAGTATGGAATATTATTAGTTTGTTTATGTATTGCATTTAGTGTATTCCAAGTTTCTTCAGGAGAATTACTAACAAATAAAGAATTAGGAGAATCAGTAAAAGACGCATATGCTATAGGCTCACAAGGAAAAGGAGGAGGCTCTATCGGAGCTTGTGGAGCTATTCCACTTACAAAACTATTAGGAGATTTTGGGGCTATTGTTCTTTGCTTAGGAGGTGCTGCTATATTAGTAGTATTTACTTTTGGTATTAACTTATCAGAATTAATCAATCAATTAGTAGAAAAAGTACAAGAAAGACGAGAAGAAAGAAGAGAGCAAAGACATGAAATGCGCAATCAGGAAGAAGAAATAGATGAAACACCTGCTCAACGTAGAAGAAGACAAAGAGAACTAGAAAAGCAAGAAAAAGATCAAATGGACAATCAAATCAAAATTAATTTTGGTGGAAGAATTGTTGAAGGACCAGAAGAAAATGGATTGAAAAAGTATGATCATAGTGGAGAAGATTTAGAACCATTGACGAGACAATCTAAAAAGAAAGCAAAACCATTCATGTTTAGTGAAGATGAAATACAAGGAAGACCAGAACCACAACAACAAGAACCTCAACCAGATGTAATTGAAAATAACTTATTCAAAGAAGAAGAAGAACAAAAAGAAGATAAGAAAAAAGCAGTTTTACAATTAGAACATACAATAACAGTTGAAGATGAACATTACGAATATCCACCAATTGAGCTTTTAGGAAAATCTTCACAAAAATCCTTAAAAGGTGGTGCAAGAGCATTAGCTGATACTGCAACAAAATTACAAAAAACATTATATAGTTTTGGAGTATCTGCAAAAGTGGAAAATGTATCTGTTGGACCAGCAATCACGAGATATGAACTAAAGCCAGCAGAAGGTGTACGTGTTAGTAAAATTGCTAACTTAGCAGATGATATTGCTTTAAATTTAGCAGCAGAAACAATTAGAATAGAAGCTCCAATACCAGGTAAACAAGCTGTAGGAATAGAAGTTCCAAATAGTCAAAGAGAAGCAGTACACTTAAGAGATGTTTTAGATAGTGAAGAATTTAGAGAACATCCATCTAAATTAGCAATAGCTTTAGGAAAAGACGTTGCAGGAAACATTCAATTGGCAGACATTAGTAAAATGCCACATGTATTGATAGCAGGTTCTACAGGTTCTGGAAAGAGTGTATGTATCAACACAATTATAACTAGCATTGTTTATCATGCTAAACCAAGTGAAGTAAAATTTGTAATGGTAGACCCAAAAGTTGTAGAATTATCTGTATACAATGGTATACCACATTTATTAATTCCTGTTGTAACAGACCCTAGAAAAGCCGCAGGAGCATTAGCATGGGCAGTACAAGAAATGGATAATAGATATAATTTATTTGCTCAAAAAGGAGTAAGAGACTTAAAAGGATACAATAAAGCAATTGAAAAGGAAGAAGGAGCAGGACAATTACCACAAATTGTTATCATTGTAGATGAGTTAGCAGATTTGATGATGGTAGCAAAAGGAGATGTTGAAGATGCAATATGTAGATTAGCTCAAAAAGCAAGAGCTGCAGGAATGCACTTGGTAATTGCAACTCAAAGACCATCTGTTGATGTTATCACAGGATTAATAAAAGCAAATGTACCTTCTAGAATAGCTTTTGCTGTTTCATCACAAGTAGACTCTAGAACAATATTAGATAGTGTTGGTGCAGAGAAATTATTAGGTAAAGGAGACATGCTATATTTCCCATCAGGTGCACCAAAACCTTCTAGAGTACAGGGAGCATTTGTAACAGATGAAGAAGTAGAAAAAATTGTAGATTTTATTAAATCAAATGGAACAGCAAACTATAGTGAGGACATATTAGAAAGCATTGAAAACAGTAATAAAACAGACAAAGAAGTAGCTCAAGAAGCAGCAGAAGATGATGAAACAGATCCATTTTTGATGGAAGCAATTCAAACAGTTGTAGAAACAGGACAAGCATCAACATCATTTATACAAAGAAGATTTAAAGTGGGCTATGCAAGAGCTGGAAGAATTATTGACCAGATGGAAGAAAGAGGAGTTATTTCTGGTTATCAAGGAAGTAAACCTAGAGAAGTTTTAATGACACTAGATCAATGGAATGAAATGAAAATGGGTACAAATAAGGAAGTGGGGACGGCCCAATAATCCTTATTAAAAAGGAGAGAAGTTTTGCAAAAGAAAACGGATAAATTATTAGATAAAATTGTAAAAAAGGACTACAATAATGAATTAGAAAAAGTCCTTGAAAAAAAATATTTTACCGAAGATGTAAAAAATCTTCTTCTTAGCATACTGTATAAAATAGAAACAGCATATAAGGACTATGAAAAAGTAAAACAAGATGTAGAAAGCAAAGAAGAATTCATAGAATCAATCATCGAAATCATTAAAAATAATTGTGAAGATATAAAAATTATAAAACTAAACTCAGAAGAAAGCAAAATGCTGGGAAGTAAAACATTTTTAGTCGAAAAAAACAAAAAAAGAATTATTTGTTATCCTATTGAAAGAAAATTATTATATTGCATTGCAAAAATAGGGAAACATCCCAAAATTGTAAAAGACCAATATTATATTTTAAACAAGACATTATCAGATTTAATCAATGTTGGCAAAAGTATTAGTACAGTAGAGCCAATGAGAGACTTTAATGGTTACTCATGGACAACAATTCCAAGAGAAATTGAAAGTATTTATCATAATTTAGTATATCAAAATATGAGGATACTAGTTGGCTCTCAATTTTTGAATCATTGGATAAAAAATACAGAATATATAATGGATTATTTTGAGGCTTTTCAAAACAAATTAGAAGAGAAATTTAATAAAGAGGAAGAAGAAAAATTTGTAAGCTTATTAAGCAAACTTTCTATTTTATTAATGATGCAGTTTGACAGTAAAACAAAGAAAATATTAATGAAAGAAAAAAAGGAAGTAGAAGAAAAATTAGAAGAAATGGAAGATAATCAAAAATATATTCAAAAAATAACGAAAGAAAAACGTAATTTAGCAAAAGAAATAAAGGATATTGATGAAACTATAAATAATAAAGATAGGCTACAAAAAGAATATGAAAAAAGAAATGAAAACTTACCATTAAAAGAAAAGATTTTTAGCATTAGAATTTTATCAAAAATAATGATGAAAGAAAGAGAAGAAAAAATACAAAAGCTAGAAAAATTAAATGATTTATTAAATCCGCAAAAATTTTTAAAATATAAAAAAGAATTAGAAAAAAAAGAAAAATATTTAAAAATAATGAATATAAAAGACTTACAAGAAGAAACAAAAAAATGTGTAATAAATTTACAAAAAATATTCTTAAAATGTTATCAAATTAAAATTGATAAAATAACAACAAAGCAAGAATTAACTAAATTAATTTACGAATTTCGTTATTATTGTTTACTTCCTTTTATAGAAGAAAAACAAATATATCAAGTTACAGAAATCAAAAACGATGTAAAAAAAGTACAGGAATTACTGATTGATAAAGCACATGAATTAAAATTAGTTGATACCATCTCAAAAAATAAACAAGTAGATTATCAAATTTTAAAAAATATATTTAATATTAGAGTAATCAACCTAGAAGACTTATACATAAAATTAACAAAAGATAAAGAACGTTTCTATGTTCAATTATTTGATGAAAATGTATTTGAAGAGAAACGCGAAATAGACGGAGAAATAAATAAAAAAGAATTAGTATTAAAAACAAACAAAAAAGTAAAAATTTTTAACTAATGGAGGTATTACATGAAAATTACATTTTTAGGAGCGACCAGAACAGTTACTGGTTCCAATTTTTTAGTAGAAGCATGTGGAAAGAAATTCTTAGTAGATTGTGGAATGTGGCAAGGAAAAGCTGAAATTGAAGCTCAAAATGAAGAAGATTTTGAATTTAATCCAGAGGAAATTGATTTTATGCTATTGACTCATGCTCATATAGACCACTCAGGAAGAATACCAAAGCTATATAAACAAGGATATAGAAATAAAATTTATGCTCATAAGGCAACTTGTGATTTATGTGCATTAATGTTGCCAGACAGCCGGACATATTCAAGAAATGGAAAATCAATGGAAAAATAAGAAAAGAAAAAGAAAAGGTGAAGAAGAAATTCTTCCTTTGTATACAGCGGAAGAGGCAGCAAGATCATTAGAAGTTTTTGAACCAGTTCAATATGACGAAATTATAGAAATAACAGAAGATATTCATGTAAGATTTAATGATGCTGGTCATATGCTAGGTTCTAGTATTATTGAATTGTGGACTAAAGAAGATGGAAAAGAAACCAAAACAGTTTTTACAGGAGATTTAGGAAACAATGACCTTCCTTTATTGGATTCTCCAACAATGATAGATAATGCTGATTATTTAGTCATGGAATCAACTTATGGCAGTAGATTTCATTTAAGAAATGATGAAAAGGCACAACTTTTCTTAGACATTGTATCAGAAACATTAGACAATGAAGGAACTGTTGTAATTCCATCATTTGCAGTAGGAAGAACTCAAGAAATATTATATGAACTTAATAAATTAAAAGAAGAAAAAGATGATGAAGAATTTAAAAGAAAATATAGAACATTAATGAAATCAGCAGTATATGTGGATAGTCCATTAGCTATATCAGCAACAGAAGTATTTAAAGAAAACACAAATTTATTTGAAAGAGAAATCCAAGAAGAAATAATGAAAGGTGATAATCCACTTGAATTTCCGGGATTAAAATTTACTCAAACAGCAGATGAATCAAAAGCATTAAATGATGATCCAACACCATGTATTATCATATCAGCAAGCGGAATGTGTGATGTAGGAAGAATAAAACATCACTTAAAACATAATCTATGGAATCCAAAATCTACAATTCTTTTTGTAGGGTATCAAGCACCGGGAACTTTGGGTTATAATATTGTCAATGGTGCAAAGAAGGTAAAAATATTTGGAGAAGAAATAGCAGTAAATGCAAGAATAGAATATATTGAAGGATATTCAGGACATGCTGACCAAGAAGGTTTGATGAATTTCATATATTCATTTATCCAAAAACCAAAACACATCTTTTTAGTGCATGGAGAAGCAGAAGCTCAAGACACCTTAAAAGAAAAAATAGAAACAGAAACACAAATTAGTGTAACCATTCCAGAATATGGAGAGACATATGAAATCAACGGAATAGAAAATAATGTTGAAATGACAAATAAAATAGAAAGAAAAGTAGCAAAAACACTAAGAGCAGAAATTATAAATAGACTAGAAAAACTAAAAGAAGAAATTAAAGATATGGACAGCTATGTAAGACAAGATATAGACGATAAAAATTTAAAAGACCAAGATATATTTAGAATAAATGAAAAAATAAAAGATTTGGAAAAACAAATTATCAATGTAATTGAAGGCTGATTTGGGACGGAGGAAAAAATGGAAAATAAGTATTTAAATGAAGCAATGATAGGAAATAAAAATATGCTAGTAACTTTTACAGAAAAAGGAGAAATGCAAAGAATTTACTTTCCAAATAAGGATAGTAGACAATATATTAATTTTTTTCATACAGGAGTGAAAATTAATAATTCAGATTTGATATATTTACATGATGATATAAATAATGTTTATAAACAATATTATGATACTGATACAAATATTTTGAATACAGAAGTAACAAATACATATTTCAATTTGAAAATACTTCAAACAGATTATGTTATGATAAAAGAAAATGTACTAGTTAAAAGATATATTTTCTTAAATGATGGAAAAATTGATTTAAATACTAATTTTTATATACATTCAGAATTATTATCTGATTATAATAATCATGTGGGTTGTAAAATAATAGATGGAGGAATGATGCAATATGCTCATGATTTCAGTTTTTCTACTTTTGCAAAGTCTCATGATATTTCAAGCCATCAAATAAATGGAAGCAAAGAAACTATAAAAAGAGGAGAAATTTATGACAAAGACTACATTGGAATGTCAAAAGATAGTAGTATTTGCTATGATTTAGGAGTAATTAGACCACAAGAAAAGAAAGTCTTAGAAATATGTATACTAATTGGAGAAAACAAGAACATATCTGAGATGGAAGATGAAGTTATAAGAATTAAGAAGATAGATTTAAATAAGGAATATGCTAATACAAAATCTTATTGGAGAAAATATGTGAAGTCACATAATGGTTTAAATTTGAAAGAACCAGAAAACAGCTATGAAGAAAAAATTTATAACATCTATAAGAGAAGTATTTTGCTATTACCATTATTGACCAATTCAGAAACAGGAGGAATAATTGCTTCAGCCGAAGTAGATGAGAATTTTACACAATGTGGACGATATGCATATTGTTGGACAAGAGATGCTGTTTTCATGACAAGAGCATTAGACATTTTGAAGATGGAGAAGGAAACAGAGAAGTTTTATAAGGTATTTTGTAAAAAAACACAAAGTAAAAATGGAATGTGGGAGCAAAGATTTTTTACAGATGGAAGATTAGCACCTTGTTGGGGATATCAAGTAGATGAAACAGCAAGTGTTGTTTATGGTGTTTATGAGCATTATCAGTATACAAAATCAGAAAAGTTTTTAAGAGATAATTTGCAAATGTGCGAAAAAGCTGTTGAATTTTTAAAACGCTATGTAAAAGACTGGTTAGAAATTGACGGAGAAGATGAGTATAAGAAAGATGTTGTAAAACAAGAAATAGAAGCAAGTATAAATAGGCAAGGTCATAAATATCATGTTAGCTATGATATTTGGGAAATGTGCGAAGGAATTCATTTATACTCTTTAGCTAGCATTTATTCAGCTTTTGATTGTATTATGAAAATATATAAAGTTTTAGGAAACAAGATATCTGATTTCGAAAATAATCGTTTAAAAGAAGAAAAGATATTGAAAAATGAAAGAGAACTAGAAAAATTACAGACAGAAATTAAAAGATATATTAATGAAAATTTATATGATGAAGAGAAGAAGTCTTATGTTAGAAATACAGATGATAAGAAAATGGATGTTAGTATTATAGGGGCTGTAACACCTTTTAATGTGTTTAAAGCAAAAGAAAAGAAAATAGTAAATACTGTAGAAAGAATTAATTTATCACTAAGAACATATACAGGTGGATATCAAAGATTTGAACAAGATCATTATAGAAATGGAAATCCATGGCCAATTGCAAATTTGTGGATGACATTGTATTATTTAGAAACTGGTGAGAAGAAAAAAGCTAAGGAAACTTTTGATTTTGTTGTTAAGACAGCAGGAAAGCACGGATTTTTGGGAGAGCAAGTTGATAATAATACTTTAAAACCTAACTGGGTTTTAGGTTTGGGATGGTCACATGCAATGTTTATTACTGTATTAGAAAAACTTCACTAATTTCACAGGTACAAAAAAAAGAGCTTTATGCTCTTTTTACTTTTCCGTCTTTTAAACATTTAGCACATACATATATTCTCTTAGTTTCACCATTTATCTCAGCTTTTACTCTTCTTAAATTTGGTTTCCAAGTACGAGGAGATCTTTTACTGATATGAGAACGAGTAATGCTAAGTTTATTTCCATGATTTGCTGTTTTTTGACATATTTCACATACTGCCATTCTTAATTGCACCTCCTAAATTTTCTTAAATAAATTGACTATTACTAAGTTTAACACAAAATGAAAAAAAAAACAAGTATTTTTGAAAAATAAATATTTATAATTATAGACGAAAATTTTAAAAGTAAATTCCAAAAGAAATATATGTGATTAGAAGTAAACTTTACACAAAGTGAAATTTGTAAGA
>CANRLE010000037.1 GCA_947631385.1 uncultured Clostridia bacterium
AACCTCTTCTTCGCCATATCAATTTAAAAATATAAGGATTTCATTGGATGATAATGTTTTCCTTCCTAAATTGAGCATTTTAAATGAACTTCGTAGAAATGCTTTAGCTCAAGTAGAAGCATACGCATTAAGCAAATGTGTTAGAGTTCTTCCAGAAAATCAATCTTCTGCTGATACGTCTTATATTATTAAAGATGATGTTTTAACTGATATGCGAAATTATGCTAGAAAGGAATTTTCTCTTAATAAGATTCAATCACCTAAAGTTTGCTTATTGTTAAATTATTTGAATAATAATTTAGATTACTCAAATTTAAGACATGATATTGATAATATTTATGTTCCTTTAAAATATTTTACTGATAAAAGGTATAATAATATATTGGAAATGTTAAGTAAAAACTTTCCGACATATATATACATGCCTACTATTATTAAAGGAAATTATAGAAATTTATTTTATGCTAATGCTGAAACTTCAGTAAAGAAATATGATATTAGAGGTTTTGTCGTTTCTAATATTAGCAATATAACACTTTTAAATGAATTATTTACTGACTTAAATAAATATTTTAAATTAGTTACAAATTATACATTTAATGTGTTTAATTCTCATTCTGTATTAGCATTAAAAGAACTTGGAATTAGCCGTTTTACATTATCTCCAGAATTAGATAAAAATACTATTCATTCTTTATGTGATTATAATTATTTGCAAAAGGAATTAATGGTATATGGACGAATTCCTTTAATAAATATGAATTATTGTCTATTACGGCGAAACTAATAAATGTTATCCAGATTGTAAAGCTCGCTGTCAAAGTGGAAATTCTTATTATTTAAAAGATCGTTTAAATATGAGTTTTCCTGTTATGCCTGATAACATTCAAACTGTAACTACTGTTTTTAATAGTAAAATTACTTCTATTTGTCCTCAAGATTTTGCTGTTGACTATGCAAGAATTGATATTTTAAATGAAAATATCGCAGAAATTAATAATATTATACAAATTGTTAAAGATGGCAAACGATTTGAGGGAAAAAATTATACTAATGCAAATTTAAATAGAAACATCTAATATATAGTAACAAATAAGGCTTAAGAATATATTTTCTTAAGCCTTATTAAGTTTTCATGATATTCGTTGCCACATATATACTGTAATGTATGGGTCTTGAACATTAATTGAATCTGGAGTTGTATTCCCTGCATTTCCTGTAGTGCTTGCTTGTGTTGTTAATTCATGTGTATGTAATCCTGATGAACCTGTGTTTGGTTGTGTAAATCCTATTTTGTGTGCATGTTCTTGTCCACCTCCTGTATCTTGATTGACTGCCGCATTGGAACTTGTAGAACCCATTGCTACACTTGCCCAAGGACCAGAGCCACCAGTCAAACTAGCATTTGCAAGATAATCATGACTCCATTTAAACAAATAACCGGTTGGAAAAGTTTGATTAGGCCAAGTTGTATGCCCATAAAAATTTCCTATGGCGGTATGAGAATGAGCATTTTGAGTATGAGTATGTTTCGGCATTTGTTCTACTGATATTGCTGTACCATTTGTTGATGTATTTGCTTTATCATAGCTATGTGTATGTGCTCCACTTTGTGATGTTGTTCCTGTTAAAATTGGTATACTATGATTATGACTTGGTAATTGTGATACTTTTAAAGTAATATTTTTTTGACCTCCTGTCTCATTTACTGTATCAAATTCTGTTTGACTTTCATCTAGTCCTATTAATGTTTTACCTTTTCCATATCTTTCCCATGTTCCTCCTATAAAATCACTTGGACTTGTTTCTTTTGTTGATATATATATGCTCCCTATTGGATACATTTCATTTTTCGTATCTGTTTTTGCTTGTTTTACTAAATTTTCTACTTCATTTCTAGTTTCTTCCTTTGCTTCTGTTTTTGCTTCTTCTTTCATTTGTTCTAACAACTTTAATAAATCTCCATATGTTGGATATTCATTTGATTCCAGTACTTCTTGATATGCTTGTTCCATCTTTGCTTGACTTACTTCGTAATTTTCACTTATTTTTGCTATTTCCTTTTCTTGACTTGCATTTCTGTTCATTACTCCTACATTTATTAATAGTACATTTACTAATAAAAACATACATATTACTACCGTGAATAATGTTATAGCTCCTCTTTCTTTTTTAATCATGGTAATTCCTCCTTTTATTTTTATGTAACACTGTTATATCTTATTTACCATATTTATACCACAATCACTTTAATAATTGCAAGTATTTTTATAAATATTATTAATATATAAAAAAAGAGGAAAACCTCTTTTATTCAAATATTTCAAATTCTTTTATTACATTACCTCTTAGAAACTCTTGTATAGGCATTCTTTTCGCATTTTCGCCTTGAATCTCTAATATTTTTAAAATTCCATCTTTTGTTTTTATATATAATCCATCTTTAGGATTTGAAAGTAGTACTGTTCCATTTTTTACAAAATTCATATTTTCAACTAGTATGTCATCTTTTGGAGCTAAATCTACTTTCCAGAATTTTATTTTTTTACCATTAAGATATGAATAAGCTCCCATAATTGGGTTTAAACCTCTTACAAGATTTTTTATTTCTTGTGCCGTTTGTGCTAGCCAATTAATTTTTGCCATTTCCTTTGAAATCATTGGTGCAATTGTAAAGTCTTCTCCCTGTTTTATTCTCTCAGCTGTTCCTTTTTCAATTTTCTCCAATGTCTTTACTAATAATTTTCCTCCTATCTTTGCTAGTCTATCCCATAACTCACCTGTAGTCTCGTCTTCTCCAATTATTACTTCTTCTTTCAAAATAATATCTCCTGTGTCCATCCCTTCATCCATGTACATTGTAGTTACTCCAGTTATATTGTCTCCATTTAAAACAGCCCATTGAATAGGTGCTGCTCCTCTATATTTAGGAAGTAATGAAGCATGCACATTAATACATCCTAATTTTGGAATATCTAATATCGTTTTGGGTAAAATCTTTCCATAAGCCACTACACAAATAACATCAGGATTTAATTGCTTCATTTTTTCTAAAAATTCTTCATTATTTTTTACTCTATCTGGCTGATATACTTCTATACCTTTTTCTAACGCAAATTGTTTTACCTCAGATGGAACCAACTTCATTCCTCTACCTTTTGGTCTATCTGGATTTGTTACGACTCCTAGCATGTTATGTTTAGCATTATAAATTGCTTCTAAACTTTCTCTTGCAAAGTCTGGTGTACCCATAAAAACTATATTCATATTTACCTCCTTATTTTTCCTCCACCTAGAACAATATCTCCAACATAAAATACTGCTGATTGTCCTGGTGTAATTGATTTTTGTGGTTCATCTAATAAAACTTTTATATCATTTCCTTCTTGCCTTATCTTTGCTTTTGCTAATCTAGACGAATATCTAGCTTTTACTTCTACATCCATCCAATCTTTTATATCATCTACTAACAATAAATTAATATCTGTAACATTAATCTCTTGTTGATACAATTCTTTTTCTTCTCCTACAATAACTTCATTTTTTTCCTTGCAAAATCCTATAACAAATAATGGAGTTGAGTACGAAATTCCTAAACCTTTTCTTTGTCCTATTGTATAATTATATAATCCATTATGAGTTCCCAAAATTTCACCTTTTTTATTAACTATATTTCCCTTTTTTGGTTTTATAGTAGAATGGCTCTCTAAAAATTTCTTATAATCACCATCTGGAACAAAGCATATGTCTTCACTATCTGGTTTATTAGCTACTTTTAAATTATTTTCCTTTGCAATTTTTCTAATTTCATCTTTTGATTCAAAATCACCTAAAGGAAATCGTATATAAGGAATTAAGTCTTTAGGTATATTCCATAATACATAACTTTGATCTTTTTTGCCAGCATTTGATTTTTTCAATACCCATTTTTTATATTCTTCACTATATTCTATTTTTGCATAATGTCCTGTTGCTATGTACTTACATCCCAATCCTCTAGCCTTTTCATACATAATTCCAAATTTCATATATTTATTACATTCTATACATGGATTTGGTGTTTTACAATTGGCATAACATTCAATAAAATCATCAATTACATGTTTTTTAAACTCCTGCTTACATTCATAAGTGAAATGTGGAATTCCTATTGAATTGCATACATTTTTAGCATCAATATATGTTTCTTGATTACAGCAACTGCTCCCTGCAAATAATTCTAATGTAGTTCCAATAACATCATATCCTTGCTTTTTGAGAAGTAGAGCCGAAACTGAACTATCTACGCCTCCACTCATTCCCAATAATATTTTTTTATTTTCCATTTTTCTCTAATATCTCCTCTATTGTATGCCATGCAAGTAAAGCACATTTCACCCTTGCTGGCATATTTGATACATTTTTGAATGCAATTGCGTCTTCTAATTTTTTTAGTTCTTTCTCATCAGTCGTTTCTCTTTTTATCATTTCAATAAATATTCTTACGATTTCTTTTGCCTCTTCTATTGTTTTTCCTCTTAATGTGTCTATCATAATTGAAGTAGAAGCTTGTGATATTGCACAACCATGTCCGGAAAATGCCATGTCTTGAATAACATCGCCATTCATTTTTATTTGCAAGGTGATTTCATCTCCACAGTTAGGATTGTGCCCTATTTGTGAGTAATCTGCATTTTCTAATTCTTTTTTGTTGTATGAATTCA
This sequence comes from uncultured Clostridia bacterium, assembly GCA_947631385.1. GTDB lineage: Bacteria > Bacillota > Clostridia > TANB77 > CAG-508 > CAG-269. The sequence continues at coordinate 4,704 of CANRLE010000037.1, forward strand.
TGCTATGTTCCATAATTAGGTCATTATAAACATCTGTTAAATCTTCCATTTCAATTTATCTCCTTTTGCGAAATTGAGGATTTTGGGACGGCCCCATAATCCTTATTATTTGAAATATTTTTCAAATATTTGATAAGCCTTATTTAGTCCAGAAACAAGTTTATCAACATCTTCCTTTGTATTATAAAAATAAAAACTTGCTCGGCATGTAGAATCTATTCCCAAAAATCTCATAAGTGGTTGTGCACAATGGTTTCCAGAACGAACACAAACACCTTCTGTATCTAAAATACTTGCTACATCATGTGGATGTACTCCTTTGATGTTAAATGAAATTACAGAAGAATGATTTTCTTCTTTTGGTGTTAAATATAGTGTTAAATAATCTAATTTTGATAATTCTTGTCTCGCATATGATATTAATTCTTTTTCCTTTTTTTCTATTTTATCATATCCTATATTTTCAATATAATCAATAGCTGCTCCTAAACCTATAACACCTTCCACATTTTGTGTTCCTGCTTCAAATTTGTTTGGTAATGGTGCAAATGTAGTTTCTTGTTCATAAACAAATTCTATCATATCACCACCCATTAAAAATGGTTCCATTTTGTTCAATAATTCTTTTTTTCCATATAATACTCCAATTCCAAGTGGTGCTAACATTTTGTGACCTGAAAAAGCAAGAAAATCACAGTCTAAATCTTGTACATCAATTCTCATATGTGGTATGCTTTGTGAAGCATCTACAATAATAATTGCTCCTTTTTTATGTGCTTGTTTTATGATTTTCTTTATGTTGTTGATAGTACCTAAAACATTTGAAACATGCGTTATTGCAACTATTTTTGTATTATCAGTAATTTTGTTTTCTATTTCTTCATCTGGTATCTCAAATTCTTCATTGATATACATATAATTTAATTTACTTTCAGTAATTTTGCATACCTTTTGCCATGGAACTAAGTTAGAATGATGTTCCATAATAGAAAGTACAACTTCATCACCTTTTTTTAATTTTTGCATTCCGTATGAATATGCAAGTAAATTAAGGCTCTCTGTTGCATTTTTTGAAAATATGATTTCTTCCTTATTTTTGGCATTTATAAAATTAGCAATTTTCTCTCTCGTATTTTCATATGCTTGTGTTGCCTCTATACTTAATGAATATGCTCCTCTGTGAGGATTTGCATTATATTTTTGATAATACTCTTCTATTGCTTTAATAACTTGAATTGGTTTTTGAGTGGTCGCACCACTATCCAAATAAGCAATTTTTCTATTTTCTAAAATAGGAAAATCCTTCTTAATCTTATTTATATCCATTTATTAATCTAACCTTTCTTCTATTTCATCTAAAATTTCTGTCTTTAAATCATCATTTTTAATTGTATCTATTATATTATTAAATTTTGCTCTTACCAACAACTTCATAGCCTCTTTTTTCTCAAAGCCTCTACTCATTATATAAAATAATTCTTTATCTCCTACTTTTCCAGCAGAGCTACTATGGTTTCCTTCGACTTCTTCTTCAGAACATAAAAGCATTGGTAAAGCTAATGATTTTGCCTGTTCTGATAATAATAAACAAGCTTCATTTTCATTTCCTGTTGCTTTTTTACAACCTTTTTTAAAATCAATAGTTCCCTTAAAATTCTTTTTGGCATTATCCTTTAAAGCACCCTGCACTTCAATATTAATATTAGATTTTTCTCCTCTTAGCTCTCCAATATAATTCAAATCAAAAAATTGATTTTCTCTTCCTAAATAAATTGTGTTAATATGATTATCAGCATTTTTACCTACTAAATTAGAATAATAATTCGTAATACTATTTTTTCCACCAAAATCTATCATAGTATAATCAACTTTTGCATTTTCATGTATCATATTCTCAATACTTATAAAATGATTAGACATAAGATTTGTGTTATTAACAATAATTACTTTGAGCTCTGCATTTTTTTCTGCTAACACTTTTATTATGCCATTATGAAATGCTTGTACTGCTTTGTTAGTTTCATATTTTATAATAATTGTTGCTTTTGTATTCTCTTTAGCTGTAATATCAATCATATCAATTAAATTTGGATTATCCTCATCCAATTCAAAACTAATTTGTATATCTTGATTAGTTTTACCTTCTACTTGTAATTTTAATTTTTGATTTGCCTTTTCATCTACCTGAGATGTCAAAATATCTCCTAGTCCATAAGTTAAACTACAATTATTGATTTCCTTTTCTATTTTTATTTTGGATGTTTCACCTATAATTGATACATTTTCAAAGTTTTCTATCTTTTCCGGCAAAATATTGCTATCTAGTTTTACATTATTAATCAAAAAATTTCTTGAAGTTCTAACTGGTGTTTCATTTACTCTTATGGTTTCCATTATCCAATAGCTCCCTCCAATTCTAGATTTATCAAATTATTCATTTCTACTGCATATTCCACAGGTAATTCTTTTGAAATTGGATAAGCAAATCCTCTAACAATCATAGCTTTTGCGTCTTCTTCAGATAGCCCTCTACTCATTAAATAAAAAATTGTCTTATCACTAATTTTCCCGATTTTAGCCTCATGCGAAAATTCAACTTCATCAGTTCTTATATCATTTACTGGTATCGTATCAGAAATTGATATATCGTCCAACATTAATGATTCGCAAGATACTGAGGATTTTGAATGAGTCGCTGTTTCATTTATTCTAACTAAAGAACGATATGTGCATTTTCCACCATTTTTTGAAATAGATTTGCTATTTACTACACTAGATGTATTTGGGCTATTATGAACTACTTTAAATCCCGTGTCTAAGTTTTGTCCCTCTCCTGCAAAAGATATTCCTGTATATTCTGTTTTAGCCCCTTCACCATTTAATATGCTCATAGGATATAGCATTGATATTTTAGAGCCAAATGAGCCAGTTACCCAATCTACTTGTGCATTTTTTTCCACAATAGCTTTTTTAGTATTTAGGTTTAACATATTTTTAGACCAATTCTCAATAGTAGAATATCTCAAATATGCATTTTCTTTTACATATAATTCTACACAGCCTGCATGTAGATTAACTTTGTTGTACTTTGGTGCACTACATCCTTCTATAAAATGTAAGCTTGCTCCCTCATCTACAATAATTAATGTATGTTCAAATTGACCTGACTCTGGAGAATTCAATCGAAAATATGATTGTAATGGAATATCTACTTTTACACCTTTAGGAACATACACAAATGAACCCCCAGACCAAACAGCACCATGTAATGCCACAAATTTGTGATCATATATAGGAACACATTTCATAAAATGCTTTTTTACTAAATCCGGATATTCTCTTACCGCTGTTTCCATATCAGTATAGATAACACCTTGTTTTATTAATTCTTCTTTCATACTATGATAAACTACTTCTGAATCGTATTGTGCTCCAACTCCTGCCAAAGAAGTTTTTTCTGCGTCTGGAATGCCAAGTTTATCAAATGTGCTTTTGATGTCCTCTGGCACATCATCCCATGAATTATTTAAACTTGTTTTTGGTCTTACATAAGTAGCAATTTCTTCCATATTTAATTCTGAAATATCTGGTCCCCAAGTAGGTAATTCTAATTGATTATATACTTCTAATGCTTTTAATCGAAACTCTTTCATCCATTCTGGGTCATTTTTCTGTTTCGAAATTTCTTCTATAATGTCTTTTGTTAGACCCTTTTTTATTTTAAAATCATATTCATCCTTATTTTTGATATCATATATATTTCGATTAATGTCATTTATTTTTGTTTTTGACATCTTACAAATCCCTTCTTTTTTATTTGTATTGTGAATAACCATTTTCTTCAATTTCTTTTGCCAAATCTTGTCCACCTGTTTTAACAATTTTTCCATCTACCAAAACATGTACATAGTCTACATTTAAACTATGCAAAATTTTTGTATTATGGGTAATTATTAAAATAGCATTTTCATCATTTTTAAACATTTCTATTCCTTTTGAAACTGTTTTAATTGCATCAACATCTAGTCCAGAATCTGTTTCATCTAAAATAGCAAGTTTTGGATTTAACACAAGCATTTGTAAAATTTCATTTTTCTTTTTTTCTCCACCAGAAAATCCAACATTTAAGCTTCTTTCCATGTTCTTTGGATTCATGTTTAATTCTTTCATATATGTTTCTAGTTCATCTTTGAATTGAAATACCTTTACTGGTTTCCCTGTGACTTTATTTTTTGCATATTTCAAAAAATTTGTAACAGAAACCCCTGGTATCTCTTCTGGTAATTGAAAAGACATAAATATTCCCTTTCTAGCAATCTCATCTGTCTTTAGATGAGTAATGTCTTCTCCTTCCAATGTAATACTTCCATTTACTTTTTGATAAGCTGGATTATTTAAAATGCTATTTGCTGTAGTAGTTTTTCCAGAACCATTTGGTCCCATAATTACATGGATTTCACCTTTTTTTATTTTTAAATTAATTCCTTTTAAAATCTCTTTATCCTCAGCTTTTACATGTAAATCTTTTATTTCTAATAAATCTTGACTCATTCTTCTATTCCTTTCTTACTGTTCTTCTTGCACAACTTCTACATTTTTCCTTATTAATATCGTAGTCACAGTCCAAACTACTTAATCCTAAAACTTGATGTACATATTTTGCCAATTTATTGACAGTTTCATCCGTTATTGAAGATTTTATTTTTTCTGCTTCTTTTTCCGCTTTGTCTTCAGGTAAATTTAATACATCCTTCAAAAACAAATAAACAATATCATAAGCTTCTAATATCTTTTTAGCTAAATCTTTTCCTTCTTCTGTCAGCTCAATAGTTCCATATGATTCATAATATACTAAACCATGGTCTTTTAGATTATATATTGCTTTATTTACACTTGGTTTTGTGCAATTCATTTTTTGTGCAATATCTGTCACTCTTATATTTCCATTTTTCTTTTGTAAAATATACATATTTTTCAAATATTCTTCTAATGATTTCGATATCATACTTTTTCTCCTTTTTGTTAACCACGGCTAACATTATATTACAATGTCATTTGTTTGTCAAGACTAACAATAAAAAAGAAAGAGAAAAAGAGAAGGCGAAATCGGGGACGGCCCCAAAATCCTCTTTCTCTTTTCTCCTTTTTCTATGCCTTATTCACTATCTAAATTTAAATATAAAGCTGGGCGAAATCCAGTGCTGTCAGCAGTATACGGATAGGTGTTGGAACGGAGAGAAGCTGGATA
>CANRLE010000038.1 GCA_947631385.1 uncultured Clostridia bacterium
CTGAATATGCTGCTGCCATTTCTAATGGACTAATTCCATTTGTTAATCCTCCTATTGCAAGTGGTAATCCTTCATCATTATATCTTGCATTTTCAGCTGCTGTTACTAGAGTGCTTACTCCAAAATTTTTCAAATATTGAATAGATTTAGTTGGTGTTAGTTCTCTCATAATCTTTACTTCTGGCACATTTTGTGAATAAGCAATAATATCTCTAATTCCAATATATCCTTTATAAACTTTTCTATCATTTTTTGGTTGATATCCATTAAAATCTGTTAGCACATCATTATATACTGTTGCTGCTGTAATTACTTTTTCCTGCAAAGCTGGTGATATATCTGCAATTGGTTTTATTGATGAGCCCGGTTGTCTTGGACTTTGTGTACCTCTATTTAAGTTAGAACCTATCTTTTCTCCTAATCCACCAGATACACCTAACACTTGACCTGTTTTATAATCTATTATAACCATAGCAGCTTGTGTATGTTCATTTTTCAAAACTCCATTTTCTTTTTCATGTCCCGGTTTGATGTATTTTGTTTTTAATGTTTCTTGTTCTACTGTTGATTGAATATTAGGGTCAACAGTTGAATAAATTTTAAGTCCACTACTATAAACATAATTTTTAGCTAATTCTCTTGAAATTCCTTTTTCTTCTATAACTTGTTGTATCAATTGTTCTATAATAGCATCTGTATGATAAGAATATCCAGAACTTGTTGATGTAGTTCCTTTTGAAAAAGGTAATCCAGCATCTACTTTAGCTACTGCTGCATCATAATCTTCTTGTTTTTCAATATAGCCAAGTTCTTCCATTTTAGCCAAAACTGTCTTTGTTTTGTTCTTTATCTTTTCACTATTATCACTTTCTTCATTAAATGGATTATAAGACTGTGGTGCACTATTAATTCCAGCCATGAAAGCACATTCCGCTAAATCTAAGTCTTTTGCTGTTTTATTAAAATAGTATTCTGCTCCTAGTTCTACACCATGAAGATTTCCTTCTCCACCTACATATAAAATATTTAAATACAACTCTAAGATTTGATCTTTAGATATCATTCTTTCTACTTGATATGCTTTAGCCCATTCTTTTACTTTTCTAAATATACCTTCAAATCCTGCTGTTTCATCTTCTTTTGTAATATTTTTTACTAATTGCTGTGTAATTGTACTTCCTCCATAAGTACCTTTTCCTAATAATTTATTCAATATAGCTCCTGCTGTTCTTTTAAAATCTACTCCACTATGTTTATAATATCTCTCATCTTCTATTGCCACATAGGCTTTTGGCAGATAATCTGACATATCTTCTAATGTGATTATTTTTCTCTTTTCGTCTCCACTTAAGTTTGCGATAACAGCTCCATTTTTATCCACCACTACTGAATTTGATGCTCCTATTTTTAATTCTTCTTTTGTTATTTCAAATTCATCTCCAAATAAGCCAAAAAACATTCCTGCTACAATTCCTGCTCCTATTACACATAATAGCAAGAATATAATGATTAGTATTTTAAATGCTATTACTAGTTTTGGATGTTTATCAGAAAATTTATCTTTTTTTCTTTTTTTTGATTTTTTTACTTCTGGAGTTTTTGCCTTCTTTGTGTTTACTTTTTTTGTTTTTGATACTTTGTGTGGTGTTGTTTTTTCTATATTTTTCTTTTTTTTCTTGTTACTTGGCATTTTTGTACCCCCTTGCCAATTTTAAAATTTGACAAACATATTATATTATATTTTTTAAAAAAAGAAAAGCTTTTATATAAATTTTTAAGAATCATTTTACTTACTCCTATAATTCTTCGTCTTTTTTGTTTTAAAATACAAAAAAGACGCCACTTTAGTGACGCCATGTGTAAATTTTGTTTTTACAAAGTCCAGTTACACAATTAAAAGTGGACGGAACGATGCACGAACGTTGGCATTAGTCAAACCGCCATCGTTGCGCAGGCTCGGACACTTAGTGCTGTCTTTAAAGTGGCCTCCCCTACCACAAATAGGTTTGCTGGAAATGCTACTGGTTTCTGTCGTCCATTCAACACAATTACTTGCCATATCCCAGATATTACATATTATATCTTGTTTGCTTTTATCAGATAAATTATTTGTTCCTGTCTCTGCTGGTTTTTCTGTATTTAAACTGTTTTGCTGTGAATATTGTGTCTTTTTTGCTTCTGGGCTTCTATCATCAAATGCTTGCAAAAATACTATTGCTGTATCCCATGCATAACTATTCATTAAATCACTTTCAAATATACTAGATGTATACATACTTCTACATAAATCTGCTGCCTTATTTTGTGTTATATAATTAAATACTTGTACATTTGGCTTTTCTACTAATGTTCCACCTGTATATCCTGTCCAATTTTCATTTGGAGCAAAATCATTTTTTAACTCTGAAATATCTAGAGTTCCACCCTCTATTCTCGCTTCATATCTTCCTATATAATATCCTCCTGCTTCTTCTACTTTTGTTTGTTCATTAGCTTGTTTTTCTGTAAACGCCTTATATACTGTTGTTTTAGCTGTTTTATTTCCATATCCCAAGAAATTTTCTGCATCATCTGAATTTTCTTCTTTATAACCTCCTGAATATGGGCTTTCTGCACCTGTACTATTATTAAAATCATATCTACCTATGTTTATTTCTACTGTTTTTTTACCATCTGTTACTTCTTTTCCTACTGGTATCCATACAAATTGACTTCCTTTTGTATTTGTATATGTTGCATCTTCTATTACTACTCCTTTTGTTACATCTTCTCCTTCTACAACTTTAAATCCTTTTGGTACTACTACTTTGTTTCCATATGCATCTTCTATTTTTTTATTTTCCTGATATACATACTTTGTCTTTATTGCTTCTTTTACGGTTGTTGGTTGTTCTACTGGTGGGGCCTCTTTTCCAAATTCTATTGTTCTACTTCCTATTGTTATTTCTCCTGTTTCTTTTATTGTTGCTTTTTCTTCTGCTGTTATTAAATTTCTTTCTTCTAAGCAATCTAATAATTCTTCTAATGTTTGAGCTGTTCCCTCTGTTGTTTGTTTATCCATTTCTTGGTTGACTTTCCATAGGCTACATTCTTCTTCTACACTTGCTCCTCTTGTTTCTACTTTTGCTTTATTAGCTTGTGATAATATTCCATTTTCTCCTGTTAACATTGCTATACTCACTGCTGCTAGTATTAGTAATACTATTATTGTAATCACTAATGCAATTAATGTTATTCCTTTGTTTTTTCCCATTTTTTTGTTCCTCTCTTTCTTTTGTTTTTAATTTTATGTAATGTTTATTATACATATTTACTATATTTATACCACAAACAATTTGACTTTTGCAATAGTTTAATAAAAAAATATACAGAAAATAGTTGTAAATTTTATCATACTAAATATTGGCTATAAAATAAAACAAGTGCTGGATAATTCCAACACTTAATAGCTCAATTTAATATGAAAATTTTTGTTAATTTTTTCTCGACAATTTACAATTGGTCTTCCAAATCCTCATTTTCTTTTTTTCCGCTTTTTCCAAGAAGTCCAAAGGCATTCTTGGGAAAAGCCTTTCTATTTGTCTCCACCTACATTTCCTACAGTTATTCGTCCTTCTTCAACAAAGCCAGACTCTAATGGTAATCCTGACATGCTTGGCCCGTCACCTGTCCATTCTTCCTCTGTCCCACTTATCACTTTGATATCTTCTACTGTGACTTCAGATTTTAGAAAAACTACGGGACGTACAGCAAACTCACGGACATACCAGGCGCCTAGAGAATTGAACACGTCGTCGAAGAAGCCAACGCCAGCAAAGCCTCCGCCGACCGAACCAGGTCCAAATTTCGCATACCCAGACCCGAAGCTCACTCCAGGAGAAGCCAGCCAGTACGATTTTACATAATTATCTTCTGCTGTTGTACCATCAAATATTATTTTTGTTATAGTTTCGGCATTTTCTGGTTGTCCTACCATATATGCATTTCCTTGTACTTCATCATTTGCATTCTTTTTTGTTAATCTTTCTTTATATTTCATATTTTCTGGATATTTTTCTAATAAGTAATTTTCTGGTGCATAATCGCCTTCTTTGTATGTATAATTTTGTTTAAAATAACTATAATAATTTTCATATGGTTCTCCGTCTTTATATGCTTTGTCTTCTTCTTTATTTATTGTTATTCCGTAGTGCTCTTGTTACATCTTCCATGGTCATACTTCTGGCTTCTTGTGCTAAGTTATTTTTGTATATTCCACATATCGCATCTAATGTATCTTCATAATACCAACCTTCTGCTCCTCCTAATGTCAAATATGGATTTGTTGTTTCTACATTATTTTCTTTACTTCTTTTTATTGGACTTCCACTTATTAATAGTAGATTGTTTCCTCCTTCATCTAATCCTAATACTCTCCATGTTGTTCTTCCATCTACTTTATATGTTTGGTTTTTACTATATCCTGTTTCCTCTTGTCCTACTGTCACGCTTCCTGAACTTGGATTTTTATAATTTACATAGTCTCCTACTTGTATTTCTCCATCTTTAAATGCTTCTACTATTGTTTTTATATCTTCTATACTTATAGTTTTACTTCCTATTGTTACCTCTTCTCCATCTGTTAATTTTTCAAATTCTTCGTCTGTTATTAGTTTTTGTTCTTTTAATTCTTTTAGCAATTCATCTTTGCTTTTACTTGCTGAAGTTCCTGTTAGTTTACCCGATTCTTTTTCCATTTTCCATAACCTAATAGTTTCATCTACATTTGCTCCCCTTGTTTCTTCTTTTGCTTTATTTGCTTGCAACAGTATTCCATTTTCTCCTGTTAGTGTTGCTATTGATACTGCTGCTAAAATTAATAATACTATGATAGTTATTACTAGTGCAATTAGTGTTATTCCTTTGTTTCTTCTCATTTTCTATTCCTCACTTTCTTTTGTTATTTAATTTTATGTAATGTTTATTATACATATTTACTATATTTATACCACAACTAATTTGATTTTTGCAAGCCTTTTTTTATTTTGTAATACAATTGTAATATTTTTTCTTTATAAACTATTTCAATGTTGAAAATAAGCCTTAGACTTATTTCTAAATCTAAAGCTTCTTTAAATATTTACAGCAGTGTCGCAAAATCACAGATATGCTTGGAATTTTATCTTATTTATTTTCTTCTTCAATGATTTTCTAAATTTTGTAGACGCGTCTGCGAATTTCAAATGGATTCAATTTATCAGTATTATATCATTTATTTTATAAAAAAACATTAAAATTTCAAAATTTAACATTACTTATATACTTTTGCAAGTGCTTTAAAAAAAATTACTTCAAACCACACTATTTACTCCAAACAATTTTGTTATTCTAACTTTATCCTTTTCTAATCTCTTAATTGTTTCTGTAAAAGGTTGTCTATTATTTATACTTGCTTCATAAATCTTATATGCTTTATATTTAGTTTTTTTGTCATCATCTAAATCTTCCCAACCTCTAAAAGTTATTTCATAATCATTTATACTAATACCATTAAATCTTTTCTTTCTAATTCTAACATCTTCCTTTAAATTTACAATTATAGCATCTTCATCAATACTATACAGATTTATCAATTCAGTTGGAAAATCAACATTTAAAATAATTTTAGATTTACAAAGTCCTTTTCTTTTGTTATTCCCAACTGTTATCATAATTCCATCTTCTTCTAATATTTCTTTTTCAATTTTTTTAAATTTTTCTATATGATTAGTTATTATATTAACATTTTTATATTCACTTACTATTTGTTTCAAATTTGCCAACATATTTTCTGATATATTATTAACTAAAATAGATATTGAAGTTTCTTCTTTTTTCATTTGCTTTTGTCCAATAATATAATCTAATACTTTTCCAGCAAGTACTTCAAATAGCCATTTACCTTCTATGATATCAAATGAATAACTATATAGTAAATTAACATATGTTTCTTGTTTTTGCATTTCTTCACTTAATATAATTTTTTTACACATTGCCTTATTTAATAATTTCTTAGTTTTTTCAGCTAATTTTTGTGCTTTTTTGTCTGATAAAATAGTTTTACTATCTATTGGCATTATAATCTTGTCTTCACTAATACAAATTATTTTAAATAATTTACAAATTAAATTGGGCTTGTCAGCTTCTTGTATATAATACAAAAAAATCACTCTCCTATATTTTTTATTTTAAATATATGAGAATGATTATATAATTATATCTCTTTTTAATAATTCTTTTTCTATTATACCAATACCAATAAACTTATCATTACTATATATGCGATATATTCCATCTTTTTCGTTTGTTGTTAATTTTACACCATTTAAAAATAATGATAATTTTTTTTCAGTTAATGAAATTGATGGCTTAGCTTTGAATAATTCTTCTATTGAAATATATGAGAATTCTCCTTGTTGCAAGTCTTCTATGGTAATAGCTTGTTTTATAGAAAAATCTCCTACTTTTATTCTATGCAATGAAGACATATAACCAACTGTACCTAATTTTTCTGCTATGTCTTCACACAAACTTCTTATGTATGTTCCCTTTGAGCAATGTACTCGAAATTCAATTTGGTTACTATTCTTTTCTATTTTTAATAATTGAATTTCACAAATCTCAATATGTCGCGGTTCAACTTGTACCTGCTTTCCTTGTCTTGCATATTCATACAATTTTTTACCTTTTACTTTTATAGCTGAATACATTGGTGGCATTTGTTCTTGTTTTCCTATAAATGTCTGCAATGTTGCTTCAATTACTTCTTTCTGCCAAATATTTTCTGGTATATTCTTTTCATCAATTATATTACCTTCACTATCAGCTGTTTCTGTTTTCTTTCCTAATGTTAATTGCACATCATATACTTTATCATGATTAATTAAGTATTTAGAACATAAAGTGCCTTTCCCTATTAATAATGGCAACACTCCTGTTGCCATTGGATCTAATGTTCCTGTATGTCCTACTTTTTCATTAAGTATTTTTTTTGCTTTTTGTACTATATCATGTGAAGTACAATTTTTTGATTTATTTACTATTATTATTCCGTCCATTTTCTTATTTCTTTCATCAATTTTTCTTTTACTTCTTCTACATTTCCTTGGATTAATGCACCTGCAGCTCTTGGATGACCTCCTCCTCCAAATAATAAGCAAATATCAGATACATTAATATCATCTTCAGAACGTAAAGATACTTTATAAGCATTTTCATTATCTTTTTGTCTAATAAATATTGATACTTTGACTCCTTCAATATCTTTTCCTATATCTACTAATCCTTCATGGTCACCAGGTTCAGCATTCACTTCTAATTCATCTTGAGAATTAATATAAGAAAAAGAAACCTGACCACCTTCTAATAGTTCAAGCCTATCAATTACCCTTTTTGTCAATTCAAAATTTGCTTTAGTTTTTGTCCCCATCGCTCTTTTATAAATGTATGGTATATCTACTCCTAAGCGTATCAATTCTGCTGTATACTCAAAAGTATCTGGAGTGATACCTCTATAACGAAATCCACCTGTATCTGTTATAATACCAGTCATGATACAAGTTCCAATTTCTTTTGAAATTGGAATTTCATAGTACTCTGACATACTAACTAATATTTCACAACATGCTGGTGCAACTGGATTTACATAGTTTAAGTCTCCATACATATTATTACTTCCATGATGATCGATTACAATTGTTTTCTTAGCATTTTCAAAATACTGATTTTGCGCTAATCTTTTTAAGTTAGCACAATCTACTGAAATCGCTAAATCATATTTTTGGATTTCAGAATCTACTTTTATATCTTCAGCTGAAGGCAAGAAACGAAATAATCTAGAATACTCAGGAATAATAACATCCGCATTTTTTCCTAGTTTTTCAATAATTAATTTCATAGCTAAAGCACTTCCAACTGCATCTCCATCTGGAGATTCATGTGTTAAAATTACAATTTTTTCAGCTTGTTTTATTTCTTTTAAAATTTCATCTAATGTCATATTTTACTCCTCTTTTTTAGGCATAATTTCTTTTAATATATTATCAATTTTTGCCCCATATTCTAAAGAATCATCAAATTCAAATATCAACTCTGGCGTATTTCTTAAGTTTACTCTCTTAGCTAATTCACTTCTAATAAAACCAGAAGATTTTTTCAAAGCTGCTAATGTTTCTTTGTTATTTTTTGAATTTAATATACTAACATATATTTTAGCATATTTTAAATCATTAGTAACCTTTACTTTAGTTACACTAATTAACCCAGTCGCATTAGGATTTTTTAATTCATAGCTAATAATTTGACTAAGTTCTTTTCTATATTCTTCTTCAATACGCCCTAATCTTGTATTACTTTCTGGCAAATTATTCTCCTCCCTTTAAGGATTATGGGGCCGTCCCCAAATCCTTATTATCTTTTTACTTCTTCCATAACATACACTTCTATAATGTCTCCCTCTTTAATGTCATTATAATTTTCAATTTGAATTCCACACTCAAATCCTTTACCTACTTCTTTTACTTCATCCTTAAATCTCTTTAATGTTGCTAAATGACCTTCATGAATAACAACATTATCACGAATTATTCTCACTCCTGCATTTCTTTCTACTTTTCCATCTAGTACATATCCACCAGCAACTGTTCCAACATTTGAAATTCTAAATGTTTGTCTTACTTCTACATTTCCAATTACTTTTTCAATGAATTCAGGATCTAACATTCCTTTCATAGCTGCTTCTACATCATCAATTGCTTGGTAAATTATAGAATATTGCTTGATTTCTACTTCTTCTTTTTCTGCCATATCTTTTGCCATGTTATCTGGTCTTACATTAAATGCAATGATAATAGCATTAGATACTTTTGCTAATGTAACATCAGATTGATTAACTGCTCCTACTGCAGCATGAATTACTTTTACCCTAACTTCATCATTAGCCAATTTTTCTAAAGACTGTTTTACAGCTTCTACTGAACCTTGTACATCTGCTTTGACAATTAAGTTCAATACTTTTAAGTTACCTTCTTCCATTTGACTAAATAAATTGTCTAAAGTAACTTTTGTAGTGCTATTAATTGCTTGCTCTCTTTCTTGACGTTTTCTTCTTTCTATTAAATGTTTTGCCATTTTTTCATTTTTTACTTCATAGAAAGTATCTCCAGCAGAAGGAACTTCTGTTAATCCCATGATTTCTACTGGTGTAGATGGTTTTGCAAATTTTACAGATTTTCCTTTATCATCTTTCATTGCTCTAATTCTACCAATAGATGAACCTACTACAATTGTATCTCCAACATCTAAAGTTCCCCTTTGAACCAACATAGTTGCAATAGCTCCTTTAGATTTATCTAGTCTTGCTTCAATAACTGTTCCTTTAGCTTGCTTATTAGGATTTGCTTTTAATTCTAATACATCAGCTTGTAATAACACCATTTCTAGCAATTGGTCAATATTTTCATGTTTCTTTGCAGAAATTGGCACATAAATAGTGTCTCCACCCCATTCTTCTGGTACTAATTCATAAGCCATTAATTCCTGTTTTACTTTTTCTATATTAGCATCTGGTAAATCAATTTTGTTAATAGCTACAATAATTGGAATTCCTGCTGATTTAGCATGATTAATAGCTTCTATTGTCTGTGGTTTTACTCCATCATTTGCAGCTACAACTAAAATAGCAATATCTGTAATTTGAGCACCTCTAGCTCTCATAGCAGTAAAAGCTTCATGTCCAGGAGTATCTAAGAAGGTTATTTCTCTATCTTTTACTTTTACTTTATAAGCACCAATTGCTTGAGTAATTCCTCCCGCTTCTCCTTCTATTACATTTGTTTTTCTAACAGCATCTAAAAGTGATGTCTTA
>CANRLE010000039.1 GCA_947631385.1 uncultured Clostridia bacterium
TCCACGGATACCAGCAATTTGTCTTAATTGGTTCATGTTACCACGAGCACCTGATTTAACCATCATATAAATAGGGTTTAATTCATCAAAGTTATCTTCCATTGCATTACTTACTTGTTTAGTTGCATCTTCCCATACGTTGATAACTGCATTATATCTTTCATTATCTGTAATTAATCCTCTTGCATATTGTTTTCTAATTGTTTCTACTTTTTTATCAGCTTCTGCTAAAATATCTACCTTAGCTTGTGGCACTTGTACATCATCCATAGAGAATGTAATTCCTGCTAATGTTGAATATTTAAATCCTAATGCTTTTATATAGTCAATTACTTCAGCAGATTCAGATAATCCATGTGTACTTATAACTCTTTCTATAATATTTCCCATTGATTTTTTCATTACTGGGAAATCAATTTCATATTGGAATGGATCTTTTTCTCTATCAATAAATCCTAAGTCCTGTGGAATTCCTTTATTAAAGATAATTCTTCCAACACTAGTTTGTATTTTGCCATATTTCTTTTCCCCATTTATCTCTTTTTCAATTCTAACAAAGATTTTTGCATGGATTGCTACATCATGATTTTCGAATGCCATAATTGCTTCTTCTGGGTCTTTGAAGTATTTTCCTTCTCCTTTTTCTCCGTCTAATACCATTGTTAAATAATAGCTTCCCAAAATCATATCTAGTCTAGGTACAGCAACTGGTTTACCATCTTGTGGTTTTAATAAGTTGTTTGTTGATAACATTAAATATCTTGATTCTGCTTGTGCTTCTGGTGATAATGGTAAGTGTACAGCCATTTGGTCACCATCAAAGTCAGCATTGAATGCTTCACAAACTAATGGGTGAAGTTTTATTGCTCTTCCTTCTACTAATACTGGCTCAAAACTTTGAATTCCTAATCTGTGTAATGTAGGTGCACGGTTTAGCATAACTGGATGATCTTTAATAACTTCCTCTAAAATCCCCCATACTTCTGGTCTTAATCTTTCTACCATTCTTTTTGCATTTTTTATGTTTTGTGCAATTCCTCTTCCTACTAATTCTCTCATTACAAATGGCTTAAATAGTTCAACTGCCATTTCTTTTGGTAGTCCACATTGATAAATTTTTAATTCTGGTCCTACTACTATAACTGAACGTCCTGAATAGTCAACACGTTTTCCTAGTAAGTTTTGACGGAAACGACCTTGTTTTCCTTTTAACATATCTGATAAAGATTTTAAAGGTCTATTTCCAGCACCTGTTACAGGTCTTCCTCTTCTTCCATTATCAATTAAGGCATCTACTGATTCTTGAAGCATTCTCTTTTCATTTCTTACAATAATTTCTGGTGCTCCTAATTCTAGTAGTCTTTTTAAACGATTATTTCTGTTTATTACTCTTCTATATAAGTCATTTAAATCAGATGTTGCAAATCTACCACCATCTAATTGTACCATTGGTCTTAATTCTGGTGGAATAACTGGTATTACTTGCATAATCATCCATTCTGGACGATTACCAGAAATACGAAATGCTTCTACTGTATCTAGTCTTTTTACTAATTTTACCTTTTTTTGTTCACTAGCATTTGCTAATTCTTTTCTAATGCTTGCAGCTAGTTTTTCCAAATCAATTTGTTCTAGCAATTCTCTTAAAGCTTCTGCTCCCATTTTTGCTTTGAAAGAACCTTTTCCATATTGTTCTTCTGCTTCATGATATTCTTTTTCATTTAATACTTGGCATTTTTCTAGATTTGTAGTTCCTTTATCTACAACTACATAAGAAGCAAAGTAAATAATCTTCTCTAGATTTCTTGGTGAGATATCTAACATAGAAGCAATTCTACTTGGAATTCCTTTAAAATACCAAATATGTGCTACTGGTGCTGCTAATTCAATATGTCCCATTCTCTCACGTCTTACTTTTGCTTTTGTTACTTCTACACCACAACGGTCACAGACAATTCCTTTATATCTTACTCTCTTGTATTTTCCACAATGACATTCCCAGTCTTTTGTTGGTCCAAAAATTCTTTCACAGAATAAACCATCTTTTTCTGGTTTTAATGTCCTATAATTTATGGTTTCTGGCTTTTTTACCTCTCCTTTTGACCACTCTCTTACTTGTTCATCAGACGCTACACCTATTTTTAATTTGTTAAAAATATCTAATTCGTCCACTATTTTTCCTCCTTTATAATTCTTGTTCCACTTCTCCTATATCTTTTGGAACTCCCGGAATGGCTCCTATATCACACAATATTTTTATAAATAATTGATATCTATCATTCTTTAAGAAATCTCTTTTTAATTCTTCCAATATTGCTTTTTTTGAAACTACTTTTCCTCTTTTTTTCAAGTTTTCAACAATTTCCTTTGCTATTTTTATGGCTTCTTGTTCTTTTTGATTTGCTTCTTCTAGTCCTTGTATATCTTGATATTCATCTTTTCTGTAATTTCCATCTTGCATTCTGCTTATCAATTTCAAAGAATGTAGTTGAGTTTCTATTGTGTGTTGAATTCTTTTTCTTGCTGGTTCATTTAACTTGATACTAGGCATATGTTGTTCAGCAAAACTCATTAATTGAGCAAAATTAATTTTTTCTCCATTTTTCATATTTTTTATTTGTTCTATCACATACTGTCTAATTTTATTTTCATTTATTTTTTGTTCATCTATACTTTCTAATTTGTTTTTTTGTCGCCATTCCTTACTATTCATTTTTACTTCCTCTTTCATGTTATTCTATAATATCTTCATCATTGTCTAAATTATCATTTGCCAAATCATTATCAAATAATAATTCATCATCTTCATCGTCTATATCCTCAAAAAGTTCATCACTATCTTCTTCCATGTCGTTTTCTTCATCATCTAATAGTACATCATCTTCTAATTCTTCGCTGTAACCATCTAAATCTTCTTCATTAAGAATTTCTTCTTCAGATAATAATTTCTTTTCTTTTTCTGGGTCATATTCGATTCCTTCTTCTATATTTTCTTTCAACTCAAGTTCTTGGTTGTCTTGAGAATATAAACGAACATCTAATCCCAATGATTGTAATTCTTTTACTAATACTTTAAAGCTTTCTGGTACGCCTGGTTCTGGAACGTTTTCTCCTTTTACTATAGCTTCATATGTTTTTACTCTTCCTACAATATCGTCAGATTTAACTGTTAGCATTTCTTGTAGAGTATAAGCTGCTCCATATGCCTCTAATGCCCAAACTTCCATTTCTCCAAAACGTTGTCCACCAAATTGTGCTTTTCCTCCTAGTGGTTGTTGTGTAACTAATGAGTATGGTCCTGTTGAACGTGCATGTATCTTGTCATCTACTAAGTGATGTAGTTTTAACATGTACATTATACCAACAGTAATTGGTTTATCAAATGGATCTCCTGTTCTTCCATCATATAAAATAGTTTTTCCATCTTCGTTCATACCTGCTTGTGCTAATAATTCTCTTACGTCTTTTTCAGTTGCACCATCAAATACTGGTGTAGAAATTTTCCATCCTAATGCCTTTGCTGCTCCTCCTAAGTGTACTTCAAGAACTTGACCTAAGTTCATACGTGAAGGAACACCTAATGGATTTAATAATATATCAATTGGTGTACCATCTGGCATAAATGGCATATCTTCTTCTGGCAATACTCTAGAAATAACACCTTTGTTACCATGACGTCCTGCCATTTTATCACCAACAGAGATTTTTCTCTTTGTTGCAATATAACATCTAATAATTTGATTTACACCAGGTCCCAATTCGTCTGAATTGTCTCTAGTAAATATTTTTACATCTACTATTGTTCCTGCTTCTCCATGTGGTACTCTTAATGATGTATCTCTTACTTCTCTTGCTTTTTCTCCAAAAATTGCTCTTAATAGTCTTACTTCTGCTGTTAGTTCAGTTTCTCCTTTTGGTGTAACTTTACCAACTAAGATATCTCCTGGTCTTACTTCTGCACCTATACGAATGATTCCATTTTCATCTAAATCTTTTAATGAGTCATCACCAATGTTTGGTATGTCTCTTGTAATTTCTTCTGCTCCAAGTTTTGTATCACGACATTCGCAATCATATTCTTCAATATGGATTGATGTGAATACATCTTCTTTTACTAATTTTTCATTAATTAAAATCGCATCTTCGTAGTTATATCCTTCCCATGATGAAAATGCTACTAATACGTTTTTACCTAATGCCATTTCTCCATTTGAAGTAGATGGACCATCTGCTATTGCATCACCTTTTTTAACTTTTTCTCCTGCTTTTACAATTGGTTTTTGATTTATACATGTACCACCATTTGTTCTTTTGAATTTACGAAGTTTATGTACAATTGTTTTTCCATTATCATATTTAACAGTTATTGCATCTCCTGTTACTTTTTCAATAGTTCCATCTTCTTCTGCTAATACTAAAATTCCTGAGTCTTTTGCTGCTCTATATTCAATTCCTGTTCCTACAATTGGACTTTCTGTAATCATTAATGGAACTGCTTGACGTTGCATGTTTGCTCCCATTAATGCTCTTTTTGCATCATCATGCTCTAAGAATGGTATCATTGCAGCTGCAATAGATACTAATTGTTTTGGTGAAACATCAACATATTGTACTTTGTCACTATCTACTTCTATTACTTCATTTTTATATCTAACACGAATTCTTGGATGTACAAATTTTCCATTCTTATCTACTGGCTCAGATGCTTGAGCAATGATGTAATTGTCTTCTACATCTGCACTCATATATTCAACAATATCAGTTAATTTATGTGTTTTTGGATCTACTTTACGATATGGTGTTTCAATAAATCCATATTCATTTATGTTAGCAAATGAAGAAAGTGCTGATATTAATCCAATGTTTGGTCCTTCTGGTGATTCAATTGGACATAGTCTACCATAGTGTGTGTAATGAACATCACGTACTTCAAATCCAGCTCTTTCTCTTGTTAAACCTCCTGGTCCTAATGCTGAAATTCTTCTTTTATGTGTTAATTCAGAAAGTGGGTTTGTTTGATCCATGAATTGTGACAATTGTGAACTTCCAAAGAATTCACGAATTGCTGATGTTATTGGTTTTGTGTTGATTAAAGATTGTGGTGTTACAACATCTAAGTCTTGAATTGTCATTCTTTCACGTACAACTCTTTCTAATCTTGTTAATCCTATTCTAAATTGATTTTGTAATAATTCTCCTACGCAACGAATTCTACGGTTTGATAAATGGTCAATATCGTCTGGTTCTCCTAATCCATGTGAAAGATTTAATAAATAGTTAATAGATGCTACCATGTCTTCTGTTGTAATATGCTTTGGTACTAATTCATCTTGTCTTTCTCCAATAATTTTTACTAAATCTTTTTTATCTGTATTGTCTATAATATTTTTTAATACATTGTAATTTACTAATTCTTTAAAATGTAATTGACTTAAATCAACATCTGGTAATACTTTGTGGATATTACATGTAGCATTTCCTACAATTCTTACTTTTCTTTCTCCTACTAATATGTCAACCGCATTTATTCCTGCTGTTTGAATGTTTTCTGCTACTTCTTCTGGAATGATTTCCCCAGCTTGAACAAATACTTCTCCTGTTTCGCTATCTACTATGTCTTCTGCTGCTATTTTATCTTTAATTCTTCCTGCTAGTCCTAGTTTTTGGTTGAATTTATATCTACCTACTTTTGCTAAATCATATCTCTTGTTATCAAAAAATAGTCCATTGAATAAGTTTCTAGCAGCATCTGCTGTTGGAAGTTCTCCTGGTCTTAGCTTTTTATATATTTCTATTAGAGCTTCATCTTGGTCTTTTATGGTGTCTTTTCCTATTGTTGCTTTTATCATTTCTTCATCTCCAAATAATTCTCTTATTTGGTCATCAGTTACAATTCCAATGGCTCTTAATAATGTTGTTACCGGTACTTTTCTAGTTCTATCTACACGTACATAGAATATGTCGTTTCCGTCTGTTTCATATTCTAACCATGCTCCACGAAGTGGCATTACAGTTGATGTATATGTTTTTTTACCAGTTTTTGTGTCAAATTCTTCTGCATAATAACATCCTGGTGAACGAACTAATTGGCTAACAACAACTCTTTCTGCTCCATTGATTATGAATGTTCCACTATCTGTCATTAATGGGAAATCACCTAAATAGATTTCTTGCTCTTTAATTTCACCAGTTTCACGGTTTATTAGTCTTACTTTTACGTGTAAACGGCTAGAGTATGTAGCGTCTCTTTCTTTAGCTTCTTCTACACTGTATTTTGTTTTATCCTCCATGTAATAATCGAAAAATTCAAGAACTAAGTTTCCTGAGTAGTCTTCAATTGGTGATATGTCTTTTAATACTTCTCCTAATCCTTCTTCTACAAACCAGTCATATGAATCTTTTTGAACTTTGATTAGGTTTGGCATTTCGATATAATCTCCAACTTTTGCGAAATCTTTACGAGAGACTTTCTCGTAATTTACTTCTTTGATTTTCAAAAAAATCACTCCTTAATAAAGATTAAGCAGAAATAAATTTATATCTTTTAAAAGAAGTCCTTCTTAAATTACAATTTGCTTGTCTAAGTTTTCGATTCGTCTGCTTTTACAAATCAGAAATCCCTAGGGCTCCTTGTATTTAATTCCTCTTCTTTTAAGATGAAACAAATAAATGATTTAAATTTTTATAATTTTACGCCGTTTATTATACTACATTTTTCTTACGGATGTCAATATTTGAAGGACAAATTTACAAAATTTTTTTAATTTTAATTTTCTATAAAAGAATAAAAATGTAATTATTGGTGATAACCCAAATTTACATTTTTATTTTTTATGCTATTTTATTGCAAACCATTCAACTGATGTTGCTCCATAAAATTTTAAAATTCACAACTCAGTGCTATTAATTAGAATAAACATTATTTATTGATTAAAACAACCCTAAATCCACTGTTAAAATTAGGAGCACCATTTCCTTGAATAAATGCATGTATACCACTTGAATTAGCTCCATAAGACCACCCTCTTGTTGTAAACACACCATATCTTCCCCAAAATAATGAAATTTCATTATTCCAAGATTTAATACCTTTTTCTTCTTGTATTGATGTTTCTCGTATACTATCTCCAAATATTCTTTTGTTAGCAGCATAATTTGATTTCACTGCCTCGTTATCATCATCTTCTCCGTCTTTTTCTCCTTTTGGATATACCATAGCATATTTTGTGCTTTCTTTTTTCATCTCTCCATTTTCATCATATACCAAACTTTTTCCGATTATTCAAATATTCATTTCCATTTGCTACATAGCCAGATGTCCTTTCCGTTAATCCTCCACTTAAATCGTAAACTCCGTATATATTTCCTGTTGTACTTGCACTTTTCTGATTTGTATCTAAATAATCATTCCATTCTTTTTTACTATCATTATATCCAGTAACTGCATATACACTGGCTAATTGATTTCCTTCTGATTTTGTTATATGTACCCCTCCATTCTCAAGATTTTCTCTATTTACCGCAATCTTAATTCCTTCTTGTCCATATCTACTGTCTGATAAATACACAATTGCTCCCCATTCGCTATTTTTTATTAAGTGACTATCTGCATCATTATTACTTAAATTATATATATTTCCTTCTTCTGTTAATGCTTTACTTATATTATATGCATCATTGTGGCCAATATAATTCATAGAATAACAACTTCCTTGAAATGTTGGATATTTTATTTTTATTTGTTCACTTTTCCAGCTAAAACTTCCATCTGCATTTTTTACTCCATATTCTCCATCTAACCAGTTTCTTGCTGAAATGTTTGCATCCCCTTCTGCACCTTCTCCTACTTCTATTTTAGCTCCCCATACACTTGCTGAAGTATAATATGTATTTATACTTTCTTTAACCGGTGCCTTATTTCCATTAGATGTTGGATATGCTGCTTCAAACTTAGCTACCCATATTCCTGTTAATTCTTTATCCCATCCTCCATTTTCAAATTTATTCTTTAAGTTACTTTCATCTGTAAATGCTGGATGGACATAATAGTCTACTGTTGTATCTGCTATTTCTCCTTCTTCTAAATCACTAGCTCTTTTTGCTGTTTTTAGTTCTCCTTTTTCATCATAATATGTATCTCCTGTGCCATTTAAAAATTTTACATCTATTGTTCCTCCTTCTGATTTGTTATTTGGATTGTTGTATTTTATCTTATATGCATATCTTGGTATCCATACCCATAAACTTCCATCATCTGTACTTGCATTTGCCCATTTTTTCTCTTTATAATTATACCATTCATCACTATTAAAGCCTGTCTCCCCTTCTTTTATGACTTTCCCTTTTTCACTTTTTGTTGCCTCTTGAAACATTACTTTTTTCATTCCTGTTAGTATTACAGGTTCATTTGGTATATTAAGATCTGTTTCTTCCTCATCTTTTGATGTTCCACTACCATATTCATTCATATAGTTTAACAATTCTTCTAAATCTTCTTGTTCTTTTTTGGCTGCTTCTTCTGTTGCTATTTTTGCCTTATTTGCTTGAGACAGTATTCCATTTTCTCCTATTAACATTGCTATACTTACTGCTGCAAGTATTAATAACACTATTATAGTGATAACTAATGCAATTAAAGTTATTCCTTTGTTTTTCCTCATTTTTTTGTTCCTCCTATTTCTTTTGTTCTTAATTTTATGTAATGTTTATTATACACATTTACTATATTTATACCACAATTAATTTGACTTTTGCAATAGTTTTTGATAAAAAAATAAAATCGCCTTGAACTTATTTCTAAATTCAAAACGAAATTATTTATTGGCTTTATAATTTCTTCTCCTATATATCATACGAGAAATAAATACTGTTTATCCTATTTGACCTTCTTCAATATTCCCAGACTCTAATGATAAAGTTTTAGGTCCTTCACCTATCCATTCTTTTTCCTCACCATCACATTTTTCTATATTTTTTACTGTAACTTCTGATTTTAAAGAAACTACGGGACGAACTGCAAACTCGTGGACATTCCACATGCCATAAGAACCAAATAACGTACCACCGGTTCCAGCAGATCCTCGACCAACTGCACCAGGACCAAAATTAGCATATTCAGAACCAATACACACACCACGAGAAGGCAACCAGTATGCTTTCACAGAATTTTTTTCTGCAGTCGTACCATCAAATATTATTTGTGTTATAATTTCATTATCTTCTGGTTTTCCTATCGTATATCCAGTTCCCTTTATTTCATAATTTACACTTTTTTGAGTTAGTTTTTCTTTATATTTCATATTTTCTGGATATTTTTTTAATAGGTAATTCTCTGGTGCAAAATCTCCCTTTTTATATATATAACTTTTTTTAAAATAGCTCTCATAACTTTTATATTCCTGTCCATCTTTATATGCTTTGTCTTCTTCTTCATTTATTGTTATTCCGAAGTGCTCTTGTTACATCTTCTATTTTCATACTTCTTGCTTCTTCTGCTAAATCATTTTTGTATATTCCACATATTGTATTCAATGTATCTTCACAATACCAACCTTCTGCTCCTCCTAGTGCTAAATATGGATTTGTTGTTGCTACATCATTTTCTTTACTTCTTTTTATTGGACTTCCACTTATTAATAGTAAATTATCTCCTTCTTCATCTAATCCTAATACTCTCCATGTTGT
>CANRLE010000040.1 GCA_947631385.1 uncultured Clostridia bacterium
TTTTTCAAAATTGTTCAAAATAAATTACATTATGCAATAACAGGACATACTGCAGCAGAATTAATTTATGAAAGAGCGAATGCAGAAAAAGAAAATATGGGATTGACGACATGGGAAGAAGCTCCTGATGGGATGATATATAAATATGATGTAAGTATAGCTAAAAATTATTTAAATGAAGAAGAAATAAGAAAATTGAATAATCTTACTACTTTTTTTCTAGATTACGCAGAAGCAATGGCAGAAGAAAATCACATAATGACAATGAAAAATTGGATAGATGAGACTGATAACCTTTTGAAATTTAGAAAAAAAGAAATATTGCAAAATGCAGGAAAAATTTCTCACGACCAAGCTATTGAGAAAGCAAATAAAGAATATGAAAAATTCAAAGTAAAACAAGATATGCAGTATATTTCTAGTATGGATGAAATGTACCAAAGATATTTGAAAGAAAATAATTGACAACATTATGGTACAGAAGAATTAGCTCACTTAGAAATGGTAGGAACAATCGTACACCAATTAACAGAAGGAGCATCTATTGAAGAAATAGAAAAAGCAGGATTAGCACCATATTATACAGACCATGGATTAGACGTATATCCAGCATCAGCTGCAGGAGTACCATTTACAGCAGCATATATTGCATGTAAAGGAGACCCAATTGCAAACCTACAAGAAGACTTAGCAGCAGAACAAAAAGCAAGAGCAACTTATGAAAAACTAATAAACCTATGTCGTGACAATCCAGACGTATTAGACCCACTAAGATATTTAAGACAAAGAGAAGTAGTACACTTCCAAAGATTTGGAGAAGCATTAAGAGGAGTACAAGACAAACTTGCAGACAAAAAGTTATATATGAATGATATGAAACCAATGAGATAAGAAAATATACTCAACAAACAATGAACCAAGAAATTGGTTCATTATTTATTGATTAAACATATATATAATAGTAAATACTAGTAAAAGATGTAATAAACTAAGGAGGATACAAAATTGAAATTAGGAGTAGCATTATCAGGAGGAGGAATCCGAGGAATTGCACATGCAGGAGCATTAAAAGCATTAGAAGATAATGACATACACATAAATATAATAGGAGGAACAAGTTCAGGAAGTCTAATAGCTGCATTATATGCGATGGGATATTCTCCATATTATATTTATATACTATTTAAAAAATATGCAAAAGACATAGTAGAAATAAACTCTGCACCAATCATAACGGGGATAGGAAACTTTATGTTCAATAAAAAAGTATGCATGTCAGGATTAAAAACAGGTGAAAGCTTGGAAGACGCTTATAACAATATTGCAATAAGGAAGGGAATAAAAAAGATAGCAGACATTACTAAAATGCAAATAGTTATTCCGTCAGTAGATGTAAAAACTTCAAAAGAATATATTTTTACTAATTCTATTCCAAAAGAATCAACAGATAAACTTCAGTATATTACTGATATATCAGTAGGAAAAGCAGTAAGAGCAAGTAGCAGTTTCCCGGGAATATTTTGTCCTTGTGATTTTAAAACTCATAAATTTTTAGATGGAGGAATATTAGATAATATTCCAGTATTAGAAGTAAAAAAACAGGGAGCAGATAAAGTAATAGCTATTAATTTTAAAGCAGATGATGTGGATGAGAACAGTAATATGATGGATATTGCTATGAGAACAATTGATATTATGGGAAATAAAATTTCAGAAGAAAGCCTTAAAGAAAGTGATTTTGTTTTGACGATATCCACAGATAAAACAGGATTATTAGATATAGAGAAATTAGACAAATGTTATCAATATGGGTATCAAGCTGTGATGCAAAATTTAGAAGAAATAAAAAATAAAATTGAAGAAATATAATTTACTCATTTGAATATAATATAAAAATGAAAGGAATGAGAAAAATGGTAATACGATATTTTGATAATGCTGCAACAACAAAAGTAAAGAAAGAAGTATTAGAAGAAATGTTACCATATTTTAATGAAAAGTATGGAAATCCATCATCACTTTATAGTATTGGAAGAGCTTCAAAAAAAGCTATAGAAGAAGCAAGAAAAAAGGTAGCAAGTTTAATAAATGCAAATCCAAATGAAATATATTTTACTGGTTGTGGCTCAGAAAGTGATAATATGATTATAAAAGGAATAGCTCATAAAGAACGAAAAAAAGGAAAACATATAATCACTTCTCAAATAGAACATCCAGCAGTATTGCATACATGTCAAGCTTTGGAAAAAGAGGGATTTGAAGTAACATATTTAAAAGTAAGTAAAGAAGGTTTTATCAATTTAGAAGAACTTAGAAATTCTATTAGAAATGATACAATTTTAATTAGTATAATGTTTGCAAACAATGAAATAGGGACAATTCAACCAATTGAGATGATTTCAAAAATTGCGAGAATGCATAATATTGTATTTCATACTGATGCGGTGCAGGCATGTGGCAATATTCCAATTGATGTAAAAAGAATGGGAATTGATTGTTTATCATTATCAGGGCATAAACTATATGCACCAAAAGGTATTGGAGCATTATATGTAAGAAATGGAATTGAATTTGAAAAATTTATGGATGGAGGACATCAAGAAAAAAATAAGAGAGCTGGTACTGAAAATGTTGCAAGCATAGTTGGATTAGGAAAAGCATGTGAACTAGCACAAATGAATTTAAAGAATCATCAAATGCATCTAGAAGAATTAAGAGATTATTTTATTAAAGAAGTAGAGGAAAAGATAGATGGAGCTATATTAAATGGAAGTATAAAAAATCGTCTACCGGGAAATAGTAATTTTTCATTTCCTATGGTAGACGGTGAAGCTTTATTATTAAATTTAGATGCTAAAGGAATTTGTGCTTCTGCTGGGTCTGCATGCACATCTGGTTCATCTAAACCATCTCATGTTTTGACTAGTATAGGCTTACCAGATGATTTGGCACATAGTTCATTAAGAGTAAGTTTTGGAGAAGATAATACAAAAGAAGATGTAGATTATTTAATAGAAAATTTGTGTGAAATAGTGCAAAGATTAAGAAAGCAGTATTAATTGTTTTTCAAAAGATTAATCGCACACCTAATACCATCAACACTTGCAGACATAATTCCCCCTGCATATCCAGCTCCTTCACCACATGGATAAATACCAGATATATTAGAAAGCATTTTTTCATCTCTAAGAATTCTAACAGGTGAAGAACTTCTTGTTTCTAAGCCTGTTAAAATGCTGTCTGGATTAGCAAAGCCATGAAGTTTAGTATCAAAGTATTGTATACCTTGTTTTAATGTGCTTATAATGAAGTCTGGTAAAATTTCTTGCAAATTTGATAAAGTAAATCCCGGTTTGTAACTAGGTTTAACATCACCAATTGACATTGACTTTTGATTTTTTAAAAAATCTTCAACTCTTTGTACAGGAGCAAAATAGTTAGCACCACCTAAAGAAAAAGCTTTTTGCTCTAAATCTTTTTGAAAGTCAATACCAGCTAATGGAGAGTTACCAATAAAATCTTCAGGGGTAACATTGACTAGAAGAGCTGAATTAGCATTTTCTCCATCTCTTGCAAAATTACTCATACCATTAGTTACAATTGTATTTGGTTCACTAGAAGAAGCCATAACAACTCCACCGGGACACATACAAAAAGTATAGCAAGTGCGACCATTATTAGTATGATAGGCTAATTTATAATCAGCTGGAGGTAAACTTAGTTTTGTTATTGTACCATATTGTGCTTGGTTAATCCATTTTTGTAAATGCTCAATGCGAACTCCAACAGAAAAGTTTTTAGGTTCCATGTAAATTCCTTTTTTATAAAGTGTTTTAAATGTATCACGAGAACTATGTCCAATAGCTAAAATAACTTGATTTGCCTGTATAGTTTCTTCTAATTTATTATGAAGAGTGCGTAAAGCAACTATACTATGATTAACAATATCAAAATCAATTACTTTTGTATCAAAAAGGAAAGTGCCGCCTTTTGACATTATATATTCTCTCATATTTTTAACAATATGGATTAAATGGTCTGTACCGATATGTGGTTTTGATAAATATAATAGAGACTTAGGAGCACCAAAATAAACGAATTCTTCTAGAACTTTTTTACAAAAAGGACTGTGAATTCCTGTAGTTAATTTACCGTCAGAAAAGGTACCAGCACCGCCTTCACCAAACTGAACATTAGAAGCGGAATTTAATTTTCCTGTTTTTAAAAATAAATCAACACTTTCTTGCCTTTTTTCAATAGCTTGTCCTTGCTCTATAATAATTGGCTCAACATTGTTTTGAACTAAAGTAAGAGCAGCAAAAAGACCAGCAGGACCAGCTCCTACAATGACAGGCCTAGATGTTAAATGATTATTAATAATAACATTTGGCATTTCAAGTTTTTTTATTTTATCAATTTTTTTGTATTTATTTTCATCTTTTACATGGATATCAATACTATAAATAAAGTGAACGTCCTCTTTTTTCCTTGCATCAATTGATTTTCTTGTAATATGCCAATCTAAAACATCATCTTTTTTGATAGCATATTTTTTTATAATCGTTTCAAAAACTTCTGTCTCTGTTAAGTTTTTTCTGATTGGAATATCATTTATTCGTAACATATCAAAAATCCCCCATATAAAATATAAAACCATTATAGCATATAAAAAAAACTTGTGCTATAATAAAATAAAAAATGTGCTAATAAAATGAGGTATAATATATGCAAGATATAGATAATGCTTTTTATAACTGGATTCAAGGAATTCAAAACGATACTATAACTGAAATATTGAAAGTAATTACAAATTTAGGGGGAATAGTGGGCCTATTTTTAATCACTCTTGTTGTGGTTATTATTTTGATTTTATTGAAGAAAAGGAAATTTGCAATAGCAATTACTTTGAATTTAATGATTAGTTCAATGTCTTATATTTTATTGAAAAGTATAATTCAAAAGCCGAGACCACCAATAGAAGAAAGATTAATAGAAGAAACAGGATATAGTTTGCCATCTGGACATATGACAAACAATACAGCTTTTTATGTACTATTGATTTATTTAGTTAGTCAAAATGTAAAGAATAAAAAGTTGAGGAATATACTAATAGTTCTTTTTGGATGTATGCCTATTATTTTAGGATTTAGTAGAATATATCTAAGAGTTCATTATTTGAGTGATGTATTAGCAGGCTTTTGCTTGGGAATGATATGTGTTACAGTATTTATAATATTTATTTATCCAAAAATTAAATAAATATTAATTATCATAAAAATACTTTTCATTTCATTCTAATTAGTATATAATATTGATAACAAAATAGATGGGGAAATATATGGGAAAAAAGGTAATTAATTTTATTATAATAATATTTTGGGTATTTGTTATAGGTAGTGTATTTGGATTTTTTGGTGAAATGATGTATGCTTTAGTTTATACAAGAACATTAGAAATACGAAAAGGCCTAATATATGGACCATTTATCCAAATTTATGGAATTGGAGCAGTAGCTTATTATATTCTAATTTCAAAAGTGCAAGATCCTAAAAAAGCATTTTTTTCTGGAATGATTATGGGTGGTGCACTAGAATATTTATGCTCATTTTTTCAAGAAATATTTTTTGGAACAATTTCTTGGGACTATTCTAATTTGTTTATGAATTTAAATGGAAGAACTTCTTTATTGTATTGTGTATACTGGGGAATGATAGCAATTATTTATCTAAAGGTAGTATATCCAATGTTTTTAAAGATAGAGCCACTAATACATAAAAAAACAGTTCAGATTTTTACGGTATTTATGGTATTATTTATGACTTTTGATATTACTATTTCTTGTATGGCGGGTAACCGTCAACAGGAAAGAAGGGATAATATACCTGCAAAAAATTCACTTGATGAATTTTTAGATAAAATGTATCCAGATGAATTACTAGATAGAATTTATAATAATAAAAAAGATGTATAAATAAAAAATGTTTTAAGTATATGTGTGCTTAAAATATTTTTTTAAACTCTATATTTTGTTATACGCGCACTATAACGAATAATGTTGCATATTTTTCACAAAAAAAGACATAAAAATACACTTGACAAAAAAATCCAAACGTGTTAAATTTTTGGTGTAAGGAGGAAATAACATGAGAAAACAATTAAAAAATAAAGAGGAGTTATTTGACTATTTAACATATGGATATATCTATGAATTGGAGGATGTAATAACAAGAAAAGGAAAACAAAAAAGGCTAAAAGATAACGAATTAGAACTTGAATTAAGGAGTAAAACCAAAGAGAATGTAAAAGTAGACAACTTATTTGTAGAGTTGAAATTAGGTCCTTCATATAACAGAACAGAAAGTCCATGGATACAAATCTATACAATGCAAAATAAAAGTGGTACAAAAGGAAGATATGTAGGGATTTCATTTATAAAAGAAACAAATGAAATAGAACTATGGATAGGATTTGGCAGAAGTGGAAAGAAAAAAGCAGAAGTATTTGAATTAGCAAAAGAATACAAGATAAAATATACATTAATAGAGCCAAACTTAAAATACGGATTTGAGTATAAAACAGAGTATGATGCTGTAGTTATAAGAAAAAAGATAAGTCTAAGAAACTTTAATGAAGAAGACTTTGAACGAGATTTAAAATACATTACAGATTTATACAAAGAATATGAAACTAGATTCGAAAATGCTACTATTTCTCAAAATTATAATGAATACGAAGAAAGCCCACTAAAAACGCAAATCACTTATGAAGAAATAAATGAAAACATGCTCACAATAATCGAAAAACTAGGAAATATAGCTACATTAATGAAAGAGTTAAAAAAATAGTAAAAATTTTAAGATGATATTGACAACAAAAAGTAAATAAGTTATAATCCTCCTATAACAAGAAAGATTTATAAAGAAAGTTCTAAATAACTGGCACTTATTTAGAACTCACATAAATATTTTGTATTAATATTTAATGTACATCCCCATTATATCATAAAATAAAAGAAAATGCAAAATATATATGAAATCTTTTTTGTAATGTAATTTATGCCAAGGAAGAAGGTGAAAAAAGATGGAATATATAGTAAATAAAAATGCGCAAATGGGGACAGATTTTCACACAATACATACAAAGGAATGCAGTAGAAAACCAAAAGAAAAAAATTGCATCGATTTACAAAATTGTATGTGTCCAATTGAAGCTAAGAACAGGGCAAAACAATACTTTAATAATGTAAGTGGATGTAAATATTGCTGTAAAGAAATATTTTATAAAAATAAAAAGGATTAAGTATATGAATAATGAAAAGCAAATGAAATTAGAGGAAATAGCACAAGTAACAATAGGAGTTTTAGTAAAAAGAGAAAAAGAAGATACAGGAGAAAATAGTTATATGCTATTTTCTCTTAAAAGCTATGAAGAAAAGCAAAAGTATGAAGAGATAAAAACTAGTAAAGATTTAAGCAATAAATTAGCACAAAAGGGAGATTTATTGTTTCGTTTGCTATATCCAAATAAAATCATTTATGTAGATGAAACTTTAGAAGGATTATTAATACCTTCACAATTTTGCATTATAAGATCATATAGTATGAATCCAATTGTATTAAAATGGTATTTAGAAAGCGAAAAAGTTCAAGAAGAGTTAAAAAACAAAATAACAGGTTCTATCATTAAATCAATGCCACTTGCGAACTTAAAAACGATAAACATTCCTAATATTTCAAGCAAAAATCAAAAAAATATGGAACAATTAATTACATTGTGGAAGAGAGAAAAAGACATTTCACAAAAAATATTGGAAGAAAAAGAAAAATTATATACCTATTATCTAGAAAATATGATAGTAGAAGGAGAAGATTAAATACTATGGAACAAGAAGAAATAAATAGGAAATTAAGAGAGATTACAAAAACTTTAAAAAGTATATCTAGCATTGGAAATAATTATATGGAATATATATCAGCACTAATGTATGTAATATGTTATGATAGAAATCTTTTAAAAAAAATGTTAAAAACAGATTTGCAAGACGTTAGACCTATCATATATGAAATAGATAACAAAATAAGTGAAATAAGATCAAGGGAAAAATCATATAGATTATTTGACATTAGATTTAGTGAAGTAATCAATAGTGAAAATGATGTAATTTTTAAAAAGGTCATAGTTGAAATAAATGATTTGATTAGTAAGTTGGAGAGTTTGGAAGATAAAGGACAGAATTTATTGGCTGAATCATTTGAATATATAATAATGAAGGCAGCACAAAATGGTGAGTTAATATCTAAAAATAAAGAATTTTATACGCCAAAAGGTGTAGTAAAGGCTTTAGTAAAACTACTTGATATTCAAAAAAATATGGCGATATATAATCCAGCCTGTGGGACAGGCAATTTTATAACAGAAAGTGCAAAATATGGAAAAATATTTGCTTTTGGAGAAGAAAATGATAGTAGTAATTACAATATTTGTATTACCAATTTATTTTTACATGGTGTAAAGAACAAAAGAATTCAAGAAAAGAGTATAGAAAATGTACAAGATTATGATATAGCATTAGCTAACCCTCCATTTGCATCTGATGAGATTAATAATAATTATCAAAAAATATATTATGATTATGGTATTTCTAATACAGCAAGTTCTTATACAAAATTCCTAGTTATGATGTTAGAAAAAACCCATCCATTTGGAAAAATAGGAATAATATTGCCTCAAGGTTTCTTATTCAAAAAAACAGTATCAGAGTACAGAGTTAGGAGAGAACTAATAGAAAAAAATTATATTGATGCTGTTATAGCTTTACCAGAGAAATTGTTTTATAAAACTAGAATTCCTGTAGTTATATTATTAGTAAATAAGGCGAGAAGTAGAAAAGATGTACTATTTATTGATGCGAGTAGAGAATATATTAGTAAGAAAAAAACTAATATTTTATCAGTAGAAAATCAAGATAAGATACTAGACACTTATAAGCAATATAAGGACATATTGAATTATTCTCATGTAGCTGATTTTAAAGAAATTGCTAATAATGATTTTGATTTGGATGTGAAAAAATATGTTAAAGTCAAAAATGAAACAGAGCATATTAATCATATTGAGATAGAAAAAAATTTATTAAAATTAGAACAGGAAAAAATTGATGTGCAAGATAAAATATCTAAGCTATTGGAAGATATTTTATAGAATGGTGCTCATTTATTAGTGATAGTTTGTCTGCTAGTTCTAATTACCCCCATGAAAGAATACAATTAAACAAAAGTATTAATATGGGGGTTTTTATATGAAGCAAGCATCATCAATAGAAGAACGTGCCATTAGTTTAGCACATTATATAATAGATTCAAAAGATACGGTGAGAGGAGCAGCAAAGAAATTTGGCATTAGCAAAAGTACAGTACACAAAGATGTATCTGAAAGGCTCAAAAAAATAAACCCAAGTTTAGCAAAAGAAGTTAGAGTAATATTAGACGAAAATAAGGCCGAAAGGCACATAAGAGGAGGAATGGCAACAAAAATGAAATATAGCCATTTAAAATAAAGACATGATTTTGGGGATTGAGGAAAAATGCGATATTGTCACTATCATCCCCTCCTTGGCATATATCATTAATTTAATAGTAATA
>CANRLE010000041.1 GCA_947631385.1 uncultured Clostridia bacterium
TCTACCAAAACCTAAACCTGTATATTTATCAGTATTTTTAAGAAATAGGATTTTTTAAATCCATTTAGATTTTGAGTCCAGTGCGTCTACCAATTCCGCCACATCGGCATAAAAAATAAGTACTAATATATATTAGCACATATTTCTTTTCTTGTCTAGATTTTTTATGAAATTTTTGGGTTGATAAACACTATATTCTATAACTTTATAATTTGACCTGTATAAATCAAATTTGGATTGCGAATTCCATTCAAATTAACTAAATACTGAACTGTAACTCCAAATCTACGAGCAATTCCATACAAAGTATCGCCACTTCGTACAGTATAAAAATTATTTTGCATAACTGGATTTAGAACAGAATTTGTACTATCTGTAATTCTTAATTTCTCACCGGGAAAAATCAAATTTGGATTAACAATATCATTAACCTCAACAATTTGACTAACAGTAACACCATACTCATTTGCTATTTGAGATAAAGTATTACCTCTTTGTACTGTATATGTAATACTTCCTGCACCCCTTGTTTCAGAACCATTTACTGTAGAATTAGTTAAAATTCTTAATTCCTGTCCGGGAAAAATTAAATTTGGATTTGCAATATTATTAATACTAGCTATCTCTTCTACAGTCGTACCATACATTCTAGCAATTTGGCTTAAAGTATTACCTCTTTGTACAGTATACACAATACTTTCTGTATTAAATTTATTAACCTGATTTTCAACATTAGGAATTTCTGTCGAATCTGATAAAAATATACTCTCTGTATATAAATCTCTATCAACGCTACCTCGAACTCCACTTACTCTTCCTCTATCTGTATATTGCACACCTATCCAATTTCTCCAATTAGTTTCAACATCAACTAAATCATTATAATCTCCATAATAAGCAAGCCATAATTCATAATTATTTGCTATATCTATACCAAAAGTATCCCTTGCATTAGATAAATCACTATAAACAATAACTTCTTTATTAGTTAATCTTTTCACACTTTCTAAAAATACTTCTGCTATGTTATTAATCTCATCTATTCCTACCCCATTAAACACCTCATAATCCATAACTAATTTACAATCTGCTTGTTTTCCAGATATCACAGAAGCAAAAAAATTTGCTTCTTGCTCCGCTTCCCCGAGTATTAGTTGCAGTTAAAAAATGATAAAAACCAACTTTTAATCCATTTGCTTTTGCATTTTCATAATTTATATCAAAATATGGATCTTTTATATTGCTGCCTTGACTTGCTTTAATATAAACAACTTCGATTCCACTATTACGAACTTGTTCATAATCGATATATCCTTGCCAATCACTTACATCAATTCCGTCATATGTAGGATTTGCATTTGGTGTAATAGCATAGGTTTTATTAATATTAACAAAAAACAAAATTGTTAATGTCATATATAAAATCAAAAATACTTTTAATATCTTATACATAAAAAAACTCCTTTGCATAATTTACTTCATTATATGCAAAAGAGATTTTTTGGTTATTTTATGTGTCATATTCAAAAACATTAATTGTTTTAATCACAATTTTTGAAAAATCATCCTTTTCATTTTCAAACTCTACTATTTTAAAAGAAGTATTTTCTTTCAATGTTAAGAATAATTTAGTCATATCCACTAAAATTTTAGTAGACAAATCTTGTCCTATTGGCAAAGTTTTATTTTGATTATCATAAAATATATTATTCGTATATGAAATAGCATTATTTCCTTTTTTTATATTAATTTTATAGAAATTAATTTCATTGCTTTTTTGATTAATTGCCTCTTTTATTTCTTTTTCTGGATTAATATTAAATAAATTTATGTCTTTTTCATTTATACTTTTACCAGAAATAGCTTTATAAATAGGTAAATCTTCTGATAGAGTCACTTTTT
Source organism: uncultured Clostridia bacterium (assembly GCA_947631385.1). Taxonomy (GTDB): domain Bacteria; phylum Bacillota; class Clostridia; order TANB77; family CAG-508; genus CAG-269. The sequence goes on from CANRLE010000041.1 coordinate 1,903, forward strand.
CTAAAGCATTTTTTACATTTTCAATCACATTCTCTAAAGCTAATTTATAGCCTAATGGTTTAGTATTTTTTGTAATATCTAATATAGAAAATTTGTCTTTTGCTATTTCACGATGTTTTTGATTATTAATCTGTGAAGTTTTAGACATATCTTGAGTAATTCCACCAAATATATCAAATTCATCATTCTCAGTTAATGTTTTTTCCTGTATTGCTTCTTTTTTCAATTCTTTTAAACTTGCTTCGATGTCTTTTGGACTAGCCTCATTTTGTTTTAGTTGATTTATTATATCAATTAAATTTGTAGAAGCAATATAAAGACTATCTGTATCTTGTTTTGATAAATTTCTTCTTTGAATTTTATCCATCATCTTGCCAAATTTTTCTAAATCTTCTTCATAATCAAAGACCTTTGTCACTTTCGTTAAATTTGCTACTTCCTCTTCTTCTCCCTCCGGTAAGGCTGACATTTCATCTTTATTACTATAACGCCAAAACTCAAAAATGCTTTTTTTATGGCTATCAATTTCTTCTATATATGAAGTCGCGTTTTCGATTTTTTTAGCCATATTCTTTTTCTTTAATTTTAAACTATTAATATCAAATACCAAATTCTTTAATATGTTTTCTAATCTTTCTAATTCCTTATATAATTCCAATAATTCTTCAATAGTATAATTTGTTTTTTCTTCCTTTTCTACTTTTTTCTTTTTCTTTTTATTTATTTGTTTTTCGTCTTCATCTTGCTCTACTATAGTTTTATTTTTATCTTCTAGTTTTCCTTTATTTTTTTTCTTACTATATTTAAAATAATATTTAAATTTGCCAAAAAATGATTTTTTGCACTCTAAAAATGTAGATATTTGTTTTTCTTTTGCAAGATATTCTATTTCCTGCATTGATACCTCAGATTTTAAATTATTTAGCTTTTCCTCGTTTGTCTCTGTTAAGCTAATTACTTCTTGTGTTCTAATCTTTCCTTTTTTATATGCTTGATTCATCCATTCTGCAATATCTCTATATTGGATTTTTTTACCTTCAATATAAAATTCTATCTCTCCATTTTTTCCAATGTTAGTTTTGAAATTAAAATAGTGTGGCAATTCAGTTTGAAGAATAAACATAGCTTTAACAAGTTTGTAAAATTCTGAAGCTTGTTCCTTATTTTTTAATTTTATTTTATAAGGACTTTTTATTCTTCCATATACTTCTGTTTCTCCTATAATATCAATACTTAATTTATCATTTTTATCATATACTTCATAAACAAGTGGCCAATCTTTTGTAAATAACCATAAATAATTTTCTATATCTTCAAATTCTGATTTTTTTAAATATTGACTACTATATCCTACATTTCGTATTGGTACAAAGATTTTGCTTGTCCTTCCCTTTTCCAATTTTTTCTTTAATAAATAGAAAAATGTAGAGTAATCAGCATCTTCAGTTGGTACTATCATAAAATATTTATCTGTATTCTCAGAATAGTAAATTTGCCATAAATAGTTACCTTCAAATTTAACTTTAAATGGTATTTGTTCATTTAATTTTATCTGTTCTTCTTCTATTTTTTGTATATCTTCAATTTTTACTTCTTTTAACATATTTAAAAAAGTTGTATATTTTAGAATATTTTTTTCATTCTTACTATCCAAATAGTCTGCCAATGGACTTGCTTTTCTATATTTTTCTTCTATTTCGTCTAAACGATTTGTTGGTGATAATAATATTTGTATTTCTTTAACTGGAAGATATTTATATTGACGATATTGTTTTTCATCATAAAATTTTGGTACTCTAAATTCTAAAGGTTCAAATTTTTTTATAGATGCTGGTATTTTTTCTAAATTTAGTCCTATATATGTCAATTTTTCTTCTATATTTTCAGGTAATTCTATGCTTTTTTTAGGCAAAATTATCTCTCCCTTCTAGTCTATTTTATAATTTCATAAAAATTTTTGAATTCATATCCATTTTCCTTTAACCAAGAAATAATTTGAGGTAACGCATCCGCCGTAGCTTTTTTTGCTTGAGCATCATGTAATAAAATAACTGCACTATTCTTATTTCCTACTGTTGCTTGTATTCTTTGCATTTCATATTCTACAGTTGGTTGTGTAGTTTCTGCGTCTCCAGAAAGAGCATTCCAATCAACATATAAAATATCATTAGCAGATAATAATTCTTTTGCTTGATTTTTAACATCTACATAAGGTCCACCCGGGAAACCACCCGGAAAACGAAATAGATGTGAATTATATTCAGGAACACCTATTGCAGTTTTAACTGCCTCATTGCATTGATTAAATTCATCTAATACTGCTTGTGGTGAAGAATAAATTGCAGAATATACATGACTATTTCCATGATTTGCAATATAATGACCTTCCTCATATATTCTTTTTACAGTTTCTGGCATTGCAGTAACTCTTGACCCTAAGACAAAAAATGTAGCTTTTATATTTTCTTGTTTTAATATATCTAAAATAGTTGGAGTTACAGTAGAAGGACCATCATCAAAAGTTAAAAATACTCTTTTTGTGTCTGAATGATAAATATTATTCATATTATCTCTACCTACTTGAGTAAGTTTTGGTATTTTTTCTTGTCTAATTCTTTCTTTTTCTCTTTCTATTGCGGCTTGTTTTTCCTCTTCTTCTTTTTTCATAGTAGCTAATTGTGCTTGATATTCTTGATAGATTTTATAATCATCAATAACTTTTATTGAATTTTGAGCAATCATAATTAAAACAATTATAATCGCTATAATGAATAAAAATATAATAATTTTTCTTATGTCTAATTTATTAATTTTTGACATCTGATAAATTTTTTTATTCATATTTTTTACATCCCTTTTATTTCATTTTTTTCTATTATATACTATTTTTCGATTTTTTAGTAGTATAATTTTAAAAAAATTATTTTTTTTTATATAATTGTTTTAAATTCTTAATATTAGTGGTATACTTTTTTTAATAATAATATTTAATCAAAAGAAATGGAGATGATACATTTGACAAATAATTCTATTAAAGAAGAAGTAAATGTCAGCAAACTATATGGTAAGGTAGCCACTTTGTCAAAGGAAGATTTTATAAAAAATTACTCTGTAAAAGAAACTGGACTTTCATCTCAAGAAGCGGAAGAAAGAATTCGCAATCTAGGGCCAAATGAAATGAAACAAGCAAAACCAAAAAAATGGTATCACTATTTTTTCGAAAGTCTTTTATCACCATTTAATTGTATATTGCTTGGTATTGTTGCTATCTTGATTTATACAGATATTTATTTGCCTGCCACACCAAGTTATGCAAATATTATTGTAATTGCAATTCTTGTAAGTTCCAGCACATTATTAGACTTTTTTGAAGAATATAGATCTAACAAAGCTGCAGAAGAACTAAAGCAAATGGTTGCCACAACAGCCGTTGTAATTCGCGATGGTAAAGAATTACAAATTCCAATTAAACAAGTAACAGTTGGTGATTTAGTAATTCTTTCTGCTGGCAGTATGTTACCAGCAGATGTAAGAATTATTGAATCTAAAGATTTATATGTTGGTCAGTCATCTTTGACAGGAGAATCAGATAGTGTAAAAAAATTAGTAGAAAGTGAAATGTCAATCAATGAATTAGAAAGTATAGCTGATTTAGACACAATTTGTTTTATGGGAACTAATGTTATTTCTGGAAGTGCTAAAGGTGTAGTTGTAAAAACTGGCGATTCTACTTATCTTGCTAAAGTTGCTCACAATTTAGCCTCTGGTAAACCAAAAACTGCTTTTCAAAAGGGAATTGAAAGTATTAGTCGATTATTAATACGTTTCATGTTAATAATGATTCCTCTTGTTTTTCTTCTAAATGCATGGAAACATGATATTATAACTGCTTTTACTTTTGCTGTAGCTATTGCTATTGGAATTACTCCACTACTCTTACCTGTTATTCTATCTTCAAGCTTATCAAAAGGTGCTGTGAGGATGTCTAAAAAGAAAACTATTGTCAAGAAATTAGACTCTATACAAAATTTTGGTGCAATGAATATTTTGTGTACAGATAAAACTGGCACTCTTACAGAAGATAGAATTGTATTGGAAAAATATTTAGATATTAATGGTGATGAAGATATTAGAATTTTAAAACATGCTTTTCTAAATTCTTATTTTCAAACTGGTTTAAAAGGAAATATTGATGAAGCGGTAATTAAAAGAGGATTAGAAAATGGCATGGCAGAAGTTGCAGAAAAATATAAGAAAGTAGACGAAATTCCTTTTGATTTTTCGCGTAGGCGTTTATCTATCATTGTAAGTGATGGTACAAAAAAGCAATTAATTACCAAGGGAGCCGTTGAAGAAATTTTATCAATTTGTACAATGGTCGATTATAAAGGTCAAGTCTCTCCTATTACTAAAGAAATTAAAGAAAACATTAAAAAGATTAGTACACATTTAAATGAAGAAGGATTAAGAGTTGTTGCTGTTTGCCAAAAAAATGATATAGTTGATGTTGAACAGTTTGATGTATCAAATGAAAAAAATATGATATTATTAGGATTTATTGGATTTTTAGACCCACCAAAGGAAAGCGCAAAAGGCTCTATAAAAAAATTAAATGATGCTGGAATTCGTGTTATTGTTTTAACTGGTGATAACGCAGAAGTTACTAGATGCATTTGTAACAAAGTAGATATTAACTCTGAAAATATTGTATTAGGAAGTAAACTAGATAAATTATCTGATGCCGCTGTTTTTCGATTACTAAAAAAGACTAATATTTTTGCAAAACTCTCTCCTATCCAAAAAGCTAGAATTGTAAGGTTATTACGAGAATCTGGAAATGTTGTAGGCTATATGGGTGATGGTATTAACGATAGTCCTTCTCTTACCAATTCGGATGTTGGTATTTCTGTTGATACTGCTGTTGATATTGCAAAAGAATCAGCAGATATCATTTTACTTGAAAAAGATTTAAACGTATTGTTAGATGGTGTAACTGAAGGAAGGCGTACTTTTGTTAATTTAATGAAATACATTAAATTAGCTACTAGTTTCAATTTTGGCGAAGTTGTCTCTGTTATTATTGCTAGTGTTTTATTACCATTTTTACCAGAAACACCAATTCAATTATTAGTAGAAGGTTTACTTTATGATTTTGGTCAATTAACCCTACCTTTTGATAATGTAGATAAAGAATCCATCGAGCAACCGAAATCATTTTCTATTGAAAGTTTAAAAAACTTTATGTTTTTTATGGGACCTCTTAGCTCGGCTTTTGATATGCTAGTATTTTTCTCACTTTGGTTTATCTTTAAAGTTCGTGATGCTGCTCAATTCCAAACAATTTGGTTTAGCTACAGTATCGTATCCAATTTAGTTGGTATGCATATTATTCGTACTGCTAAGAAACCATTTGTGCAAAGCAATGCTCATAAAGCTGTATACATCTCTTCAATATCTTTGATTTTAATTGGACTTTTAGTTCCTTTTACAGTTTTAGGAAGTGTAATTGGTCTTGTTCCAATTGCTTTAAAATATATTTTCTTGATTTTTATAGTTACAATATTATATTGTTTTGTAGCAATTTATGCTAAAAAAGTATATATTAAAAAATATGGTGAATGGATATAATAAAGATTTGAAAAGAGGATTTGGGGGCGGCCCCATAATCCTCATTTTTTTAATACATCACTAAACAATTTTCCTATATCCTCTGTAAAATAAATTTGTCCACATGGTTTAATATCTTCGCCTATTTTGATTTGCACATTCATATTATTTTTATCACCATTAAAATAACGAATTAAACCTCTTAATTTTTCCTTTTGCTCTTCACTTGCATTTGTAATATCCAAAGTAAATACTTTTTGCTTTTGTTCTCCAAAATCTTTGATATCACTAGCAATAATCGTTGTTGTATCATCTTCTCGTATACTTAAACGTCCTTCTATCATAACAATGTTTTCTTCTACCAGACTTTTACCAGCATTTATATATACATTTTCAAATACAATAATCTCTGCTGTACCGTATAAATCTTCTACTGTAACAAAAGCCATAATTTTATTATTTTTAGTATATTTCTTTTTAATTGATGTAATTATTCCAGCATATTTTACTTTTTGTCCATCCACAAATTTTGGTTTTTCTTGCACTTCCATCCCTTCCATCATCATCTGTGAATTCATTTGTTCATCAATTTCTCTCAATTGTATAGTATTGATATTAGCTTGAGTTTCTATTTGGTGTCTTAACTTTTCCAATGGATGACCTGAAATATAAATTCCCAACATTTCCTTTTCAATAGATAATAATTCTTTATTTGACATTTCTTCATGTTCTTCAAAAGTATATTTTATATCATTCATTTCTTTTTTCTCTTCTTCTGAACCTAAATCGAACATTGATACTTGTCCATCAAATCCTTTTTTTCTTCCTGACTGAATTGTATCAATAATTCCTTCAAAAGAAGCTAACAATGTACTTCTTGTCTGCTCAAATTCGTCAAATGCTCCCGCTTTTATCAAACTTTCAATACATTTTTTATTAACTGCTTCATCAGCTATTCTTTCACAAAAATCTGTAAAACTTTTATAAGCTCCATTTTTCTTTCTTTCTTTTACTATATTATCTACTGGTACAGTTCCTACATTCTTAATACTTCCTAATCCAAAACGAAGTTTAGCTTTTCCATCTTCATATTCAGTTGTAAATTTTGTATCACTTTTATTAATATCTGGTTTTAGAATTGAAATACCAAGAGCTTTACATTCATCAATATATTGTGGTATTTTATCTAAATTACCCAAAAAGCTATTCAAAGTTGCCGCCATAAATTCAGCTGGATAATAAGCTTTTAAATATGCTGTTCTGTACGCTATAACAGCATAGCAAGCAGCATGCGACTTGTTAAATGCATATTTCGCAAATTCTGCCATTTCATCAAATATTTTATTAGCTGATGCTTCATCAATTCCATTTCTCACACACCCCGGAACTATGATGTTTCCTTCATCATCAACTTGACCATGAATAAATATTTCTCTTTCTTTTGCCATAACATCTAGCTTTTTCTTTCCCATTGCACGTCTTACCAAATCTGCTCTTCCTAAAGAATATCCAGCTAAATCACGAACAATTTGCATAACTTGTTCCTGATATACCATACATCCATAAGTTACATTTAAAATTGGTTCTAACCTTGGATGAGTATACTCATTATGCCCTGGATTTAATTTTCCCTTTACATATCTTGGAATCTGATCCATTGGTCCCGGTCGATATAATGAAACACCAGCAATTAAATCTTCTAAGCAATCTGGTTTTAATTCCTTCATAAAGTTTGTCATACCTTGTGATTCAAATTGGAAAATACCACAAGACTTTCCTTCTTGCCATAGTTTATAAACTTTAGGATCAGACATTTCTGAATCGAATTCAACATCTATACCTCTATTTTCTTTCACTAAATCTATAGTATCTTGAATAACAGTTAAAGTTCTTAATCCCAAAAAGTCCATCTTCAATAAGCCTAATTCTTCTAATGTGGTCATAATATATTGAGTAGAAATTTGTCCATCACGAACATATAAAGGAACATAGGTATCTACTGGATCTTTGGTTATAACCACTCCGGCAAGCATGTGTTGAAGCCTGTCTTGGCATTCCTTCTAATCCGCATAGCAACATCTAAAAC
>CANRLE010000042.1 GCA_947631385.1 uncultured Clostridia bacterium
CAACACATTCATCTGGATTTATACCTTTGTCTGCATCTTTTCCTGTTATTCTTTTTACTGCTTCTTGTACAGCTGGAACTCTTGTTGAACCACCTACTAATAATACTTTATGAATATCATTTGGTGTTAATCCTGCATCTTTTAGAGCTTGATTAACAGGTCCTGCTGTTGCTTCTACTAAATCATGAATTAATTCTTCAAATTTAGCTCTTGTTAAATTAACATCTAAATGTTTTGGCCCTGTTGCATCAGCTGTTATAAATGGTAAGTTAATTTGTGTTTGTTGAACACCTGATAATTCAATTTTAGCTTTTTCTGCTGCTTCTTTTAAACGTTGCATTGCCATTTTATCAGTTTTTAAATCAATTCCATTTGATTTTTTGAATTCACTTACTAAATAGTCTATGATTGCTTGATCGAAATCATCACCACCTAGATGAGTATTACCATTAGTTGCTAATACTTCAAATACTCCATCTCCAATATCTAATATAGATACATCAAATGTTCCTCCACCTAAGTCATAAATCATAATTTTTTGATCTTGCTCTTTGTCCATTCCATAAGCAAGAGAAGCTGCAGTTGGTTCATTAATAATTCTTAATACTTCAAGTCCTGCTATTTTACCAGCATCTTTAGTAGCTTGTCTTTGGCTATCACTAAAATAAGCTGGAACAGTAATAACTGCTTGTGTTACTTTTTGTCCTAAATAATTTTCAGCATCTGCTTTTAATTTTTGTAATATCATTGCTGAAATTTCTTGTGGTGTAAATTTATCACCTTCTATATCAACTTTTTCGTTTGTTCCCATTTTTCTTTTGATTGATATAACCGTATTATCTGGATTTGTAACTGCTTGACGTTTTGCAATTTGTCCTACAAGTCTTTCTCCATTTTTTGAAAAGGCAACAACTGATGGTGTTGTTCTATTACCTTCTGCATTTGGTATAACAACTGGTTCGCCACCTTCCATTACGGCTACACATGAATTTGTAGTCCCTAAGTCAATTCCTATGATTTTTCCCATTTTAAATTCCTCCTTAAAATTTATTTTATATTTAAAAAATTAATAACTTAATTATTTAGTTTGCTACAACTACCATTGAATGTCTAATAACTCTATTTCCTATTTTATAGCCTTTTCTATATTCTTGTGCAATTTCCTTTTCTCCCAAATTTTCATCTTGAATACTACTTACTGCTTCATGAAGTTCTGGGTCAAATGTTTCTCCAACTGTCTTAATTTCTTGTACTCCCTTTGATGCTAAAACATCTTTAAATTGTTTTACTACTAATTCAATTCCCTTTTTATATTCTTCATCTTGTGTTTCTATTTTTAATGCATTTTCTAAATTGTCTAATATTGGTAATATTACCTCCACAACATCTGAAAGAATAGAGCTATATAAACTATCTCTTTCTTTTCCATTTCTTTTTTTGAAGTTTTCAAATTCTGCTAAAATTCTTTTATACCTATCATCTAATTCATCATAATCTTGTTTTGGTACCATTTCTTTTTGTTCTTTTTCTTCATTTTTATTTTCTACTTCTTCCTCTTGTTTATTTTTTTCTTCTGACATTCTTTTTCTCCTTTCTTAATCATTGTTTCCATTTAGCTTTTTATTAATGTATTTCATTACAGATATTACTTTAGAGTAATCCATTCTTTTTGGTCCTATTATTCCAATAGTTCCTAATTCTTTTCCATTTACTCTGTGTTTAAATGTAACTACACTAAAATCCTTTAATTCTTTTTTTTCATTTTCTTCGCCTATATAAACATTGATGTCTTCAGCAAATCCTGAATTTAACATATCTGCTATCAATTCTTTTGTGTCTATTATATTAACAAAATTTTTTGCTACTTCTAAACTATTAAATTCTGGTAAATCAAAGGACTTGTTTGCTCCTTCTAAATATATTTTGTTATCTTCTTCTAATACTTTCTTAATTTGTTCTATTATTGGTTTAATTACATTTATGCTATATGTCATTTCATCATATAAATACTCTTCTAGTGGTCTATCTATTGTCTCAATTGGCTGATGTTTTAGTTTATTATTAAACATATAATTGATTGTTTCTACTTGTTTTTCATTTATATCTTCATCAAATTTAATAATAGTTTCTTTTACTAATCCAGAATCTGTTAAAATTACTGCCATCATCATTCTTGAACCAAGCAAAACGAATTTAATCTCTTCTATTAATTGTGTTGTTGCTTTTGGTCCAATTGAAATTGTCGTATAATGTGTTACTTCTGATATTGTATTTGCAGCTATTTTAGTTAATTCTTCTATTTCATTTACTTTAGTTTCTAGTTTTGAGCTAATATATTTAATCTCTTCTAAGCTTATATCATTGTCATTTAAAAGCTCGTCCACATAGTATCTATAACCTTTTGCGGAAGGTATTCTTCCGCTTGATGTATGTGTTTTGTCTAAAAAGCCACTTTTTTCTAATTCAGACATTTCATTTCTAATAGTTGCACTACTGCATTCTAACCCATGATTTTGTGTGAGTGCATTTGAACTAACAGGTTCTGCGGTATTGATATATTCTTCTACTATCGCTTGTAAGACTTTCTTTTTTCTTTCATCTAACAATTTTTTCACCTCTTTTAGCACTCTTCAAGTTTGATTGCTAACTTTCTATATATTATACCCAATTTTAGCACTTGTCAATACCTTCTGCTAATATTTTGTAAAATCTTTTTTCTTTGCTTTGTATACCTTGTGAATCTTTAAATTCTATTTTACCTTCTCCTTGATTTAATAAATTATTTTCTTCTAAAACATTCTTTAAATGTTTCGCAAGATTAGGTGCTCCATCAAAAAATTGAACTTCACCTAAAATTTCTTTTATATCACTTTTGACAAGTGGGTAATGAGTACAACCCAATACTACATTTTCTACTTTTCCCTTGTATTGATATAAATTGTCTTTAAGATATTTTTTTATTTTTTCTTTATCTCCATCTTCTATTATATCTGCTAATCCTACGCATGGTAATAAATATGTATTATGATTATCATATTTTTTTAATAATAAATTAAATCTTTCACTATTAATAGTTCCTTTTGTCGCCATGACTAATGTTGGTTTATCATAAGCATAATCATGTACCATTTTATATGCAGGTTCTATGGCAATAATTGGTATATTAGGGTATTTATTTCTCAGGAATTGTGCTGACTTAGCACTTGCTGTATTACAAGCTATTACAATAGCTTTACAATTTTGTTGTAAAAAATATTGAACAATATTGTCACATAATTGGTCTATTTCTTCGTCTGGTTTATCTCCATATGGATTATTTTTTGAATCACTATAATATATATAATTTTCTTTTGGCAAAATTTTTATTATTTCTCGTAATACTGTAACTCCTCCTATTCCTGAATCAAAAATGCCTATGCTACTTTCTTTGTTCACGATATCCACTCCTCCAAAATTATCGAATGAAATTTGTTGATATGATTGGTTCATTTTTTGGTTCTTCTATCCCTGCTTTTTTTCCAGCTTCTATGCATTTTAATAGCCATGCCATATTGTTTCCTAATGTTCTCATTGTTTGCATTCCTTCTTCATCTTTTTTAACTTCTTCTGGATTGTTTCCATGTACCATATTCCAATATTGTGAAGAAACTATTGGCATATTGCTTATTCCAAAGTATTTATTGATTTCATCAATTGTTGCTGTCGCTCCTCCTCTTCTACAGCTTGTTACAGCAGATGCTGGTTTATTACTAAATAAATTTCTTCTACCATAGAAAACTCTATCCATAAATGATGATAACATTCCTGAACTTGCTGCAAAATGTACAGGTGTTCCAAATATAAATCCATCTGTTTCTGGCACTTTTGCTAAGAATTCATTGACTTTATCTTTTACAAAACATTCTCCTGTTTTTATGCAATTTCCACATCCCAAGCATCCTGCTATTGGCTTATTTCCTAGCCAAAAAATTTCTGTTTCAATTCCATTTTTGTTTAAACTATCTTCCACTTCTTTTAGAGCTGTATAAGTACAACCTTTTTCATGTGGACTTCCATTTACTAATATTACTTTCATATATATCTTCCTTTCATTTTTTATTATTATATTATTTTTATATATTTTTTATGTTTTTCTTTTTAAATACAATAAATGTTGGCATTATCATAGCTACAAAGTATAATATACATATAATGGCTGAAAATAATGCTGTCATTCCTTCCATTCTTGGTAGATTTCCAAATAAATATTCATTAAAGTTCCAATTCATACTAACAAAGAATCTCATAAATTCCACTTTAAATTGTATAACCAATTGATTTATTATATCAGCTGACATATATCCCAGCAATGGAATTGCAATTGCTACTGCACTGTTAGTAAATAAAGTGCTACATGCAAAGGCTAATGTTGCTAGTAAAATGTATTTTGGTAATTGTACTAGAACTTGTATTCCTAAATAGGTAAATATAGATATACTTTCTAAAGTTTGTGTGTTAAAGTTATATGCTAAAATAGGTACTGACAAGCTATTAAAGCCAAAGATTATACCTCCTACGATTAGTTCCATAATAATAACTGCAAATATAGAAAATGCTATCATAATAAAAATTGTAATCAATTTGGAAAGCAATAATTTATTTCTTGTATATGGTTTTATTAGTAATAATTTAATTGTTCCTTTGTTAAATTCTTCACTGACAATTGTTCCTGCAACCATAATTATCATTACTATAATAAATAATCCATATTGTTCAAATAAATCCCTTAAAATTCCTCTTAAATCATCACTTTTATTAACATCCACATCATTTTCTATAATATATTGACTGATTTCTTTATTTTTTATGCTTTCATTGTATTCTTGTTTTTCAGAATATGTTAATGGCTCTTCTTTTTCGCCCATTATATACACATTCCTTGCTTCATTTTGGTATGTATTTAATGCATTATTTTTATAATCACGTCCATATTTAATATCTTTATCTATTCGATATTCTGCAACTTGTTTATTTATTTTTGCATATTCTATTTCGTCTTTTAAAGTTTTTAATTCTTGTTTATCTTGTATTTTATCTTTCTGCTTTTCTAATTCCTCTAATGTACTTTTTGCTTCTTCTAGTTCTTGTTGTGCAAAGTATTTCCAATCATCTTTATCAAGCTTTTCTATAATGTCATTTATTTTGTTATCCATTTCTTTCACTTTGTTTTCATCTTTAATTTCTCCATAGATGTAATTGTTTTTTTGATCTATATAATCATAAACCTTAGTCTGTAAAATATCTATTTGCCATGAACCTTTATCATATCTTTCTGATAATTCAAATAAGTCAAGTTGTGTTTTGACATTTATATACAACTGCATATCACTTTCCTTAGTTGGATCTAATTCTACTAATTCTTCTTTCAAGGTTTGTATGTAATTATCATCGTAATAATAGTTGCTTGTTCCATTGTAAAAAAATTTGTAAATACAATTTGTTAAGATAACAAAAGATAAAATAATAAATAATGTAATGTAAATACTTTTCTTTTTAAAGATTTTTGTTAATTCATTTTTTATTAATTTATTCAATTACATTCCCTCCTGTCTTTTCAAAAAATGCCTGTTCTAGTGATTTTTCTTCTTCTTTTACTTCATATATTTTAATTTTATTTTCTACTAGCTTTTCAATGATGTCTGGTACTTTTTCTTTTGGAATGTCTAGTTTAAATTTCTTTTTTTGTATTATTGCTTCAGGAATGATATTTTTTATTAAGTCTGTATTGTTTACTTCAAATATTTTATATTGTTTATTTTTTTGATGTTTAATGTCTGTTATATCACTTGTTTCAATTATTTTTCCATTTTGAATAATACAAATTTTATTACATAAGTTGTCTAATTCTGCTAAATTATGGCTAGATATCAAAATTGCCATTTTTTCTTTACTTGCTAATTCTAATAAAAGTTCTCTCATTTCTTTTATTCCTTCTGGGTCTAAGCCATTTGTTGGTTCGTCTAATATTAGCAAGTTTGGTCTATGTAAAATAGCTTGCGCAATTCCTAGTCTTTGCCTCATTCCTAGTGAGTATTTAGATACTTTATCTTTTATTCTATTTTCTAGTTTTACTAATTTTACTACTTCATCAATTCTATTATCATCAATGTTTTTGTATAAATTTTTTACTAATTTTAAGTTATCATAACCAGTTAAGTACATGTACAAATCTGGATTTTCTACTATTGCTCCTACTTTTTCGATTGCTTTAGTGAATTGCTTTTCTATGTCATATCCATTGATGCTTACTTTTCCTCCATTTATTCCTTGTAATCCTAATATTAGTTTTATTGTTGTGGTTTTTCCTGCTCCGTTTGGTCCAATAAATCCTAAAATATCTCCTTCTTTCATTTCAAATGAAACATCATATAGTATTTGCTTTTTTCCAAACTTTTTGTTTAGGTTTTCGCATTTTAATATTGTTTTTTCCATTTTTCTCTCATCTCCTATCTGTAATTGTTTATATTTTACCATAAATGTAATTCAATGTATATTGATTTTTTATTAATTTTTGTCATTACTTAAAAACGTAAAAAATCTTAGTTGTTTTTTATTAACTAAGATTTTGTTCAAATTTCGTTTTCACAGAGTCCAGTTACACAATTAAAAGTGGACGGAACGAAATGTAATCGTTTGCACCAAACAAATGGCTGCCGCTCCAATGGCTTGTGTAATCCGTGCTGCAATGAAAGCTGCCTCCCCTAGCGACACAAGGGCCGCGGGAATCGTCATTGGTTTCTGTCGACCATTCTAAACAATTACTTGCCATATCCCAAATATTACATACTGTATCTTGCTTTGTATTATCTTCTATATTATTTGTTCCGGTATTTGTTGGATTTTCTGTATTTAAACTAGTTTGCTGTGAATAATACGTTTTTGTTTTCACTTCTTCTTTTCTATCATCAAATGCTTGTAAAAATACTATTGCTGTATCCCATGCATAACTATTCATTAAATCACTTTCAAATATAGTAGATATATACATACTTCTACATAAATCTGCCGCTTTATTTTGTGTTATATAATTAAATACTTGGGCATTCGGCTTTTCTACTAATGTTCCACCTAAATATCTTGTCCAATTTTCATTTGGAGCAAGACCATTTGTTAACTCTGTAGTCTCTACTGTTCCACCCTCTACTCTTGCTTCATATCTTCCTATATAATATCCTCCTGCTTCTTCTACTTTCGTTTTTCCACTAGCTTGTTTTACTGTAAATGCATTATATACGGTTGTTTTAGCTGTTTTATTTCCATATCCCAAGAAATTTTCTGCATCTGAATTTTCTTCTTTGTTTCCTCCTGAATATGGGCTTTCTGCACCTGTACTATTATTAAAATCATATCTACCTATGTTTATTTCTACTATTTTTTTACCATCTGTTACTTCTTTTCCTACTGGTATCCATACAAATTGACTCCCTTTTGTATTTGTATATGTTGCATCTTCTATTACTACTCCTTTTGTTACATTTTCTCCTTCTACCACTTTAAATCCATCTGGTACTATCACTTTGTTTCCAAATGCATCTTCTATTTCTCTATTTTCACTTGCTTGATATACATGCCCAGTTGCTATTGCATCTTTTACAGTTGTTGGTACTTTTACTGTTGGCTCTTCTTTTCCAAAGTTTATTGTTCTACTTCCTATTGTTATTTCTCCTGTTTCTTTTATTGTTTCTTTTTCTTCTGCTGTTATTAATTTTCTATTCTCTAAACTATCTAATAATTCATCTAATGTTTGAGCGGTTCCTTCTGTTGTTTTATTGTCCATTTCTTGATTTATTTTCCATAAGTTACATTCTTCTTCTACACTCGCTCCTCTTGTTTCTACTTTTGCTTTGTTTGCTTGTGTTAAGATTCCATTTTCTCCTGTTAGTGTTGCTATACTCACTGCTGCTAGTATTAATAATACTATAATTGTGATTACTAATGCAATTAATGTTATTCCTTTGTTTCTTCTCATTTTTTTGTTCCTCCTACCTTCTTTCGTTATTTAATTTTATGTAACATTTGTTATACATATTTACTATATTTATACCACATCTAATTTGAACTTTGCAATAGTTTTTCAAGAAAATTTAAATCTTTTTATCATAAAAATAACCCCTACTTATTAAAATTTTTTTAATAAGCGGGATTATCTTAAAAATTTCTTCTAATATCTTGATACACTATTTCTTCCATGTAATTTATATTTTTCTCTATGCTATTTCGAATTAGAGTAGCACTAATTGGATATTTTTCTCTTTTTCTATCAACTTGCACTTCTTTCACATTTAAATCTCTAGCAACAAATTTTCCATATGGTTCACTATTGTAAAAATGAGTTACTCCAATATCTTTCACTAATGATTTTAAATAATCTGTTTGTATCTTAACACTTTCCTCATCCAAGCCATATTGATGAGGTGGATTTTTGGCATAAATCAAGTTTACATTTGGATAGATTTGCTTAATCCAACTTGCTCTTTTTTCTATGGGAATGTTTGTTACATCAGTATCATATATTATTACATAAAATTCATCCATTTCACACAAGCCTTTTTCAATTAAATATTGATGTCCCTTGTGTAAAGGTGCAAATTTACCAATAGTAAATCCTGTTTTCATTTTTTATTTTCCTCTCATTTTATATGAATGATAACTCTTAAAAAAGTCTCCACTTTTTATATTTTAGCATAAAATTTTATTTTTAACAACTAACATTGCCCCAAAATACATGGTAATTTCATTATTTATTACAATTTTGTAATATCCGATGAAATTACCATGATTTAAACGATAGAAATATTGTAATTAATATAAAAATATGATAAAATAATTACTGTAAATATTTTTTAAATAAAAATGTAACTTATTAACCATTTTTATAATTAAGGAGGTTCATATGCAACAACAGAATTCACGCTTTACACAGTTGGAGGAAGAAGTAAACAAACGCATGGAAGAAAAAGAAAAAGAACGGTTAGATGCCTTAAAACCATATATAACAGAATATGGTGATTATGCAGCTAACTTACTAGAAGCAGCTTTTTCTTATTTTTCAAATTTTAGCGAGTGCGAAACATATAAACGGATAAAAACATTTGAAATTGATGTAAAAGATCCAGAAAAATTATATGAAGTCATCGAAGAAATTAATAAGACAAACGAACGTTATAAGTTCTTCTTAAACTATAAGAAGCCTGGAATTCTTTCAAACGCAAAAGTGTGTATTTCTACTTTCTATACAGATAAGGTTATTGATGGTTTCTTTTAAAAGTTTTTCAATAGTAAAGTAGAAACGAAACAAAACTTAAACAATATTAAAGAGATATAATTACTATATCTCTTTAATGTTGTTAGAGTGTCCTAAAATAGGAATAAATGAAAATTAACTCTCGGTAATTCCCATCACAATCAAAAGAGTGGAGAGAATATCGAAAAGTTTGTGTAAACTTTAGACTTCTTATGATAATTTTTTAAAAATTTTGATAATCGAATTGACAA
>CANRLE010000043.1 GCA_947631385.1 uncultured Clostridia bacterium
TTTGCGGTATAGTAAGTAGGCTTGTAATAGCAATTTCACCAACAATTTTTGCTTCAGGAGAAAGAACGTCAGCATTTATGTATTTCTCATTTGTATTACTAGAAATTTTACTATTGAAAGATATGAAGGAGAACAATTATGATAGATTTAACACAACAGATGAAAGAGAAAATTGAAGAGTTAAATAAAAAAGCAGGTAAGAAACTTACTATAGATGAATTGATAAAGTCAGGTGAGTTATCAGATTTAACCTATGAAATATCTTGTAATAGAAAAGGTATAGATAAATATGTTTTAATGCATGTTACAGATTATAAACCACAAGATGATAAAATAAGAACAGTAACCGAAAAAGGAATAAAAGTAAAAGAAGAAACACCTTTTGGAGAAATTGAATATAGAAACAGAAGAAATACGACTCATTTTACAGTGAATAGCACTGTAAAAAGCCATTTTTGGGGAAATTGGGACAATAAACGCTATGCAGTTATGTCACCGCTAAAAAATTGTTTAGATGAATGTAAGAATGAATTACGGCTCAATAAGAGTAGCAGATTTTTTTGTAAGAGGATCAGCTAAATTAAATAACAATGATTGGATATTATGCCCTCAAGAAGAAGTAGAAATTATAAAAAAAGAAAATCCTGATGTAAATGTAATAGGATATGAAGGCGAAAATGTAATAAATTATACCAACAGATTTATGGAACTATTTGGATATAGAACATTTGAAATGGGTGAACATGGATATATAGAATCATCTGCTTGGGGATTTGAAAAAGAATATGAAAATGAATTAATGAATAGGGGAATAGACATAAATTTATTTTCTGTACCCCATTCACTTTCATGAGAAAATTTCATAGAATTGAAATTACTAAAGATAGATAAGGCAAATGCACTATATAAATTACTAAAAAATAAAGAACCAGAAATATCAATTGATGAAGTATCAAAAATGTATTGTATTCCTGATATTTATTCTCCTGGAAGCCCAACTTGTGGCATAGGTTATGAAGATACAAAAGAACAAGCGATAGAACAAGGAGTGGACTTTTTTAAGTATCAGCAACAATTAAGAGAAGAATTAATTCCATTAGGAATATCAGATTTACAATTCGAATTTAACCTTTTTGAAGGAAGTACAGAACAAGTAAACAAAAGAATATTAAAGAATATATTTATAGAAAAATTTTTGGGAACTGATATAACTGAGCAATATGAAGAAGATATGGTTATTACAAATATAAAGAGAATAAAAAGTATAAAAGAGAAAATAAAAAGCGAAAAACTACATGGAGATAATGAAGCAGAGAAAGTATTAGAATATGCTATAGAATTTTTAATACAGGATTTACATGAAAGAGGTGAACTGTACAAAGAACAAAAAGAAGAGAATGGAATAGATTGGGCTAGCCATCAGCAGAAATTAGACAAAATGTTGTTACCACTAGGTCTAAATTGTAAATGTTTTTTGGGAGACAAACATATAAAAACTAAAGATATGTTACAAAAAATAAATAACAATGATATGATTAAGGATTTTATGGCTCAAAACGGAATACAAGAAGTAGAGGGAGAGGATATTTTATCAAAATATATAGGTATAAAGGAAAAAGTAAATGAAATAGAAATACAAAAAATAATAGAATTGTATCAAAAAGGAATAGACATACTTGTTCCTGATATGTTTGATCCTGACATGTTTGATACTGCATATGAAAATTGTGTAAAAGTAAATGCAATATTAACAGAATTCATAGCCGGTGAATTAACTCTTCAACATAAAGAATACATAGAGAAAACAGGAAGAAATTGGGAACAATATTTATTAGAATTAAAACCAAGATTGTCTGCAATTGGTATGACATTTGAAGACTTTATGCAAGAGCAAAATAACAATAAATTAATAAAAAAAATGTACAAATTTATAGAAGATAGTGTACAACAAAGAGAACAAGTATATGATACAAATCAACTAATTGAGACATATCAAAATATTGGAATTACAATGGCTGAAGCAGATAAATCTTATGAAGCACTTAAAGAAAGTAAAGGGCATGATATAAAAAATGAAAATCAAAAAATCGAAGAATTATAAAAAGGAGATATTCTTAAATGATTGATGATAAAACAAGAAAAATTTTTTCTGAAATAGATGCTTTTCTCGATATAATAGATGAAAAATATAAAAATAGAATTCCTATGCAATTAAGAAACTTATATAAAGATGAAAAATTAAAGGATTATATGCCAAAATATGATGCAAGTATTCAAATAGAAAAACAAGATATACAAAGAGAAACTATTGCAATGATTGCCTTATTACATTTGAATTATTGGTGTGATAGTGAAGAAGAAAAAAGGAAGATTAAGGACATACTTAATGAAAATGAGATAAAATATCAAAAAGAATTACATGAAAAATATAATCCTGAGGATTTATTTAAAAATAAAAACAAAAAACATGAAGTAGTAGCTCAAGAATTAGCAATGATTGAGTATAAAGAAACATTTATAAAGAAAGTTATAAATGCAATAAAAAAATTATTTAAACATTAACAGCCTAAGTATGCAAAATGGAGGCGATTATTATATTTAAGTTACAATCTAGCTATAAGCCAACTGGCGACCAGCCACAAGCAATAGAATATTTAAGTAAAGGAATAAAAGAAGGTAAAAAATTCCAGACACTTCTAGGAGTTACAGGCTCACGGAAAAACATTCACAATGGCAAATATTATTCAAAAAGTACAAAAACCAACTCTTGTTTTAGCACATAATAAAACACTAGCTGGACAACTTTATAGCGAATTCAAAGAGTTTTTCCCTCGGGAATGCAGTTGAGTATTTCGTATCATATTACGATTATTATCAACCAGAAAGTTATATACCATCATCAGACACATATATAGAAAAAGATTCATCTATAAATGATGAAATTGATAAACTACGCCATTCAGCTACACTATCATTGTTTGAAACAAGAGATGTAATTATAGTTTCATCAGTATCTTGCATTTATGGTTTAGGAGATCCTGTTGACTATCAAGAGATGATGTTATCATTAAGACCGGGAATGAAAAAATCAAGAGACCAAGTTTTAAAAAAATTGATTGTGATGCAATATACAAGAAATGAAATTGATTTTAAAAGAGGCACTTTTAGAGCAAAAGGAGATATTGTAGAAATATATCCTTCAGATCAATCGGAATCTGCTGTGCGTGTGGAATTTTGGGGAGATGAAATTGAAAAAATTACAGAGATTAATCCGTTAACTGGAAAGCCAATTGGAACAAGGCGTCATATTCTAATTTCTCCAGCTTCACATTATGTTACAACAAAGGAAAAAATGGATAGAGCATTAGTAACTATTGAAAAAGAAATGGAAGAGAGAGTAAAATATTTTAAATCTCAAAATAAGTTTATAGAAGCTCAAAGAATTGAGGAAAGAACAAATTTTGACATTGAGATGATGAAAGAAACGGGTTTTTGTTCTGGAATAGAAAATTATTCAAGACATATTAGTGGAAGAGAAGAAGGCAGTCCACCATATACTTTGTTTGATTATTTTCCAGATGATTTTCTATTGCTTGTAGATGAGTCTCATGCAACAATACCACAGGTAAGAGCTATGTATAATGGTGATAGATCAAGAAAGGAAGCATTAGTAGATTATGGATTTAGATTACCTTCTGCATTTGATAATAGACCATTAAAATTTGAGGAATTTGAAAAAAAATTAAATCAAGTAATTTTTGTAAGTGCTACACCAGCAGAATATGAAAAAGAACATAGCAAAGGGAATGTGGTAGAGCAAATTATAAGACCTACTGGATTACTGGACCCTAAAATTGAAGTCAAACCAGTAACTAATCAAATTGATGATTTATTAGAACAAATACGTATTAGAGTAGAGAAAAAAGAAAGAGTATTGGTTACCACATTAACAAAAAAAATGGCAGAAGATTTAACAGAATATTTAAAAAATCTAGACATAAAAGTGACATATATGCATTCTGAAGTTAAAGCATTAGAAAGGATGGAAATAATTCGAAAGCTTCGTTTAGGAGAATTTGATGTATTAGTAGGAATTAATCTTTTAAGAGAAGGGTTAGATATTCCAGAAGTATCTTTAGTGGCAATTTTAGATGCAGACAAAGAAGGTTTTTTACGTTCTGAAAGGTCATTAATACAAACGATAGGGCGTGCTGCTAGAAACACAGAAGGAACTGTAATTATGTATGCAGATGAGCTTACAGAAAGTATGGAAAAAGCTATTTCAGAGACAAATAGAAGAAGAAAAATACAGGAAGAATATAATAAAAAACATGGAATTACACCAAAAACAATCCAAAAATCAGTACGTGATAACATATCTGTAACAACAGTAGAAGATATAAGTGTAGAATACAAGTTAGAAAAGAGCGAAAACATACAAGATGCTATTGCAAAATTAACAGATGATATGTTAAAATATGCAGCTCAAATGGAATTTGAAAAAGCTGCAGAATTGCGTGATAAGATAAAAGAATTGGAAAAGCTATTGTGATAAATTTTCACTCAAATTTATAAATGTGCATATTCTATAATAAAGGTGATATCATGTTATTCTTAAAACAATTATATGAAGATGCACAAAATATAAAAATGAAAGATCCAGCATGTAGGAATATACTAGAGGTAGTTTTATTATATCCGGGATTCCATATTCTTATATTTCATAGAATAGCACATTTTTTATACAAACATAAAATGTTATTTATTGCTAGATTAATATCTCAAATTGGAAGATTTTTAACAGGAATTGAAATACACCCGGGTGCGAAAATTGGAAGAAGATTATTTATAGACCATGGAATGGGTATTGTAATTGGAGAGACATCAACGATAGGAGATGATTGTACAATATATCATAATAGCACATTAGGAGGAACGGGAAAAGACAAAAACAAAAGACATCCTGATATAGGAAATCATGTTATAATAGGTGCAGGGGCTAAAATATTAGGACCAATAAAAATAGGAAATTATGTGAAAATAGGTGCAAATAGCACAGTATTGAAAAATATTCCAGATAATGTTACAGTTATTAAATTTAATGAAATAATATATCATAATTTGAAAAAATGAGGATTGTGGGACCGTCCCCAAATCCTCAAATTTTTTATAGATTATATAAATTTCCATCTACTAATAGTTTGGCTCTTTTTTGTGTTTTTTCATCAGAATGTAGTGCATTTTCCAAAAATTCTGGATGGTCAATTAAAAATTGTCTCATAGTACCATCTGGATCTTTAAAAAATCCATCTAGCATGTTCAATTGATTCTCGTTAATAATTTTCAAAGATAATGCTTTTTCAAAAAGAGAATGGTCGATGTTTACCAAAGATAATGAGGTAATTCCTTCAGCTTCAAGTTTTTCCTTACCACCTTGCATACGGTCAACTACACTACAAGACCAACAAATGCGAGCTCCTAAGTTTTGAATTGCTGGAATCCAAGCTCTTATATAGCTAGATGCTACAGTAATTAAATCTGCAATGTGTAGAACTTTTTTTCCTTCTAAAGAAATTACTAATTCTGTGTTTTCAAAATTGCTATCACTTACTACAGTACTTAGATCCTTGTATATAGAAATATGAGGTTTATTTAATAGATGAGCTAATATATTAGAAAAGAACCAGTCTCTTCTTTCTCCTCCTGAAACATAATCAACTTGAGACATATCAATATTATCTTCTAAGTAATTTTTAATAGTATTGATTACATCTTGATAAATTTTGTTGTTATTATATTGCTCTAAAACTTTTTCGAATACTTTTTTTGGTAAAGTCATTTTATCAGCTAAAGATTCATCAATAAAACTTAATAAAGCAGAAGCATCTTGTTCAGAACCATAAATGAAATGAGTATTAACAAAATAAGGACCGATTTTTCCAGATGTGTACCAGAATGGTTTATTTTCTTCACAAATTTTTATTGCATTAGTTTCAAATAAGTATGACATGATATCAGACATAATAATTCCTCCTTAAATTAATTCTAAAATGTATTTTAAAGAAAAAAAATGGATTTGTCAAATAAAAATGTTGAAAAAAACCAAATAAAATGATAATATAGTTACGGTTTAAATTAATATAATATATAAATTTAGGAGGAACTATGAAAACATTGTTAAAAAATGGAACATTAATTGACTATAAGACAAACACATTTGAAAAAAAGGATATTCTTATTGAAGATGACAAAGTAAAAAAAATAGCAACAGAAATTACTGAGGAAGCAGATAGAGTAATTGACTGTACAAATTTTAATATTATACCTGGAATGATTGATATGCATTGCCATTTAAGAGAACCCGGATTTGAACATAAAGAAACAATCGAAACAGGTAGCAAAAGCGCCGTTTGTGGTGGTTTTACTACAATTTGTCCAATGCCAAATACAAAACCAACACCAGATAGCGCTATTGTTTTAGAAAAAATTATTGAAGAAGCCAAAAGGGTAAATTTATGTAATATTCTTCCATATGCTTCTGTATCAAAAGGAGAAAAAGGAGAAGAATTAGTTAACTTTGAGGAATTGAAAAAAGCAGGAGCTATTGCATTTTCTGATGATGGAATGCCAGTTGTTAATAGTAGAATGATGAGAGAAGCTATAATAAAGGCTGATGAATTAGGCACTTTTGTAGCATCACATTGTGAAGAAAAATCTGTTGCAGCAGGAGCTATTAATAATGGAAAAATTGCTGAACAACTAGGAGTAGGAGGGGTTTTACCAGAAGCAGAAGAAATAATGGCAGCTAGAGAAATAGTAATTTCTGAAACAAATAATGTAAGAGCACATATTTGTCATATTAGTACAAAAACCACGAAAAATATGGTAAGAGATGCCAAAAAAAGAGGAGTAAAAATTACTTGTGAAACATGCCCACATTATTTTACTTTTACTGTTGACGAAGTTTTAAAAACAGGTGTAAATGCAAAAATGAATCCTCCATTAAGAGAAGAAAAAGATAGACAAGCAATTATTGAAGGACTAAAGGAAGGAACTATTGATGCTATTATTACAGACCATGCACCACATGCTGAAGACGAAAAAAATAAAGGTCTAGCAACAGCACCAAATGGAATTATTGGCTTTGAAACAGCTTTGCCAGCAGAAATTATGAATTTAATTGACACAGGAGATTTAACTTATTTAGATTTAGTTCGCCTAACTTCATATAATCCTGCTAAATTATTAAAAATTGATAGAGGAAGCATTGAAGAAGGAAAAGTAGCAGATATTACTATATTTGACCCAAATGAAACTTATACTTATACAAAAGAAATGATAGTATCTAAATCAAAAAATAGTCCATTTATTGGAAGAACATTAAAAGGAAGAGTGCAATATACAATTGTAGGAGGAAGAGTTGTATACGAAAAATAGAAAATATAGAGGAGAGAAAAAAGATGAATGCAATTGATAGATTAATAGAAAAAATACAAGAAACAAATAATCCTACAGTAATGGGATTAGACCCAAGATATGAAATGTTGCCTAAATGTGTAACATGTAAATATTCGCAAGATTTAGAAGGCTCAGCAAAAGCAATTATAGAATATAACAAAGCATTAATTGATGCTACATATGATATTATACCAGCAGTAAAACCACAAATTGCTTTTTATGAAATGTTTGGAATTCCGGGAATGGAAGCATTTAAGAAAACGTGTGAATATGCTAAGGAAAAAGGAATGATTGTAATAGCAGACAGTAAAAGGGGAGATATTGGTTCCACAGCACAAGGCTATTCAAATGCTTTCTTAGGAAAAACACCAATAGGTGATAAACTAGAAACAATTTATGATGTTGAATTTGTTACTGTAAACCCATATATGGGAACTGACTGTGTTAAGCCATTTATAGAAGATTGTAAAAAATATGATAAAGGTATATTTGTTTTAGTAAAAACGTCAAATCCTTCATCTGGTGAATTACAAGATTTAAAATTAGAAAATGGAAAAGAAGTTTATAGTCAAGTAGCAGAACTAGTAGAAAAGTGGGGAGAGGAATTAAGAGGTCAATATGGTTATAGTAGCGTGGCTGCGGTTGTAGGGGCTACTTATCCAGAACAATTAGAACAAATAAGAAAAATTGCACCGCATACATATTTCTTAATTCCCGGTTATGGAGCACAAGGAGGAAAAGCAAAAGACATTGCACTTGGATTTGATTCAAATGGACTAGGAGGCATTATAAATGCATCTAGGAGCTTAATGTGTGCATATAAATCTGAACAATGGAAAAATAGTTATACAGAAGAACAGTATGCGTTAGCAACTAGAGCAGAAGCAATTAGAATGAGAGATGAATTAAATCAAGCTATTCATAATTAATAATATAAATAATAGGAGGAAAGTTTATGTCACAACTATTACTAGCAGAATTAGTAAAAAAGGAACAATTAAAACCAGATATTTTTAAGTATAGTGTAAAAGCACCCAATATTGTAAAAGAAGCAAAACCGGGGCATTTTATAGAAATTAGAGTATCTGAACAAACAGAACCATTTTTAAGAAGACCAATTAGTATTCATAAATTAGATAAAGAAAATGGTATTTTAGAATTTATTTTTCAAGTAAAAGGTAAAGGAACTGAAATCTTAGCTAAAAAAGAAATTGGTTCACAAATAGATATTATAGGTCCACTAGGTTATGGTACATTTCAATTTGATGGATATACAAATTTAGCTATTTTAGGGGGAGGAATAGGAGTATTCCCATTATACGAATTGGCAAAAAATGCGAAAGAATCAAATAAAACTGTCAATATATATTTAGGATTTAGAAGTAAAGATTTTGTTGTTTTAGAAGAAGAATTTAAAAATGTGTCAAATAAATTAGTTATAACAACAGATGATGGTAGTTATGCAGAAAAAGGATTTGCTATAAACTATTTAGAAAAAGACATAGAAGAAGGAAAAGTCGATTCTATATATGCTTGCGGACCATTACCAATGCTAAAAGCAGTACAAAAATTAGCATTGGAAAAAGAAATTCCTTGTCAAATATCTTTAGAAGAAAAAATGGGATGTGGATTAGGTGTATGTTTAGGATGTGCTGTAAAAACTGCTAAAAGTCCTAAAGAAGCTCCTGAATATTGGCATGTGTGCAAAGCAGGTCCAGTATTTAATGCTAAAGATGTAGAGATATAATTGGAGAATAATAATGTCAAGTTTTTCAATTGACGAAAAAATGAAAATAATAGAAGAAAATGGAATGGAGGGCATAAACAATGAACACAAAAATTAATTTTGCTGGAATAGAAATGAAAAATCCAGTAACAGTAGCTTCTGGAACATTTGGATATGGCAGAGAATATAGTAATTT
>CANRLE010000044.1 GCA_947631385.1 uncultured Clostridia bacterium
ATCAACAAAAGATACAGGTGAAATACCAATGCATATTAGAAATGCACCAATTGAAAAAATGAAAGAATTGGGATATAGTGAAGGCTATTTATATCCACATAATTTTCCAGGGCATTATGTGGAACAACAATATTTGCCAGATAAGATGTTAGGAACAAAGTATTATGTACCAGATGAATAAAATAAAAATAATTTGGAAAACCTACTAAAAAGTAGGTTTTTATTATGATTAAAAAAATGATAATTGGGTTATTAGCAGGTGTAGTAAGTGGAATGTTTTCAACAGGTGGAGGCATGATATTAGTACCGGCTTTTATTCATTTGTTAAATTTAGATGCAACAAAATCAAGAGGTACGTCTGTCTTTTGTATTTTACCAATGGTAGTAACAAGTAGTTTTTTCTATTATCAAGGAAATTTCATTGATTGGAAAGTAGCTATTCTTTGTGCAATTGGAGGAACAATTGGAGGTTATTGTCGGTGCAAAATTATTAAAAAAATTGCCAGAAAAGTTTATGAAAATAGCTTTTGCAGCATTTTTAATTTATGTTTCTTATAGAATGATATCAAGTTAAATGAAAAGGGAAGTAATATGACGGAAATTATAATAGGTATTATATCAGGAATTGTAAGTGGAACAGGAATGGGAGGAGGAACAATTTTAATTTTTCTTCTTTCTTTTTTGATGGGAATAGAACAACATGTAGCACAAGCAACAAATTTAATTTTTTTTATTCCAACAGCTATAGTTGCTATAATTGTAAATTTTAAAAATAAAAATATTGATATTCAATTAGCTATTATTATATCTATATTTGGAATTTTAGGTGCTATTATAGGAGCTAATATTTCTATTCGTATAGATGTTGGAATTTTAAAAAAATGTTTTGGAATTTTTTTGGCAATTATAGCTATCAATGAAATATATTCCATTTTTAAATTGTATACAAAACAGTATAAAAATAACAAAAAAATAGATAATAAATAGTAGAATGAACCAAAATATTGGAGGTGAAAAAAATGAAGTTTATTAAAGGAGTTATGATTGGTGGGTTAATTACAACAGGAATTATGATGATGTATAGTGAATCTGATAAGACGAATAAGAAAAAATTAATGAAAAAAGGAAAACAATTTGCTAGAAAAATGGGAATGATGTAGAAATCATTCCCATTTTTTATAATAATAAAATGTAGTTTGAGCAGTAATAAAATTTTTGGTAAAAAGTTATAAAAATATTGCCAAAAAACGGAACAAAATGATATAATTAACTGACAACAAAAACACACAGTTTTTTTGTTAATAATTTTACCAAAAGGAGGATGAATTTATGAAAAAAACCTTGAAATTCGCACTTGTAATATTCATTATAATAGCACTTCTTAGTGGAAACACAACAGTATTAGCAAAAGAAATTATAGATGAAGTTACTAGCGAACAGAATGCTATATCAGAAAAAAAGGCAGAGCAAGAGACAGAAACTGTTACTCCATCAACAGAAAAAACTGAAGAAAATGCACAGCTAAAAGAAGATATAGCAAAAGAGGAGACAAAAAACACAACAGACAAAGCAGATGACACAAATACGACAGAATCAAAAAAAGCAGATGAAGTAAGTACAACAAACACAACTAATACAACCAATGCAACAAGCACTTCAAATACAACAAATACAACAAACACTTCAGAAGCTCAAAAAGCAGTTGGAGCAAATCCTATAAAAATAGAAGAAACTAAAGCTCCAGAAATTAAAATAATTGATGCACCAAGTGCAACAAATGAACTTGACACGTCAAAATTAAAAGGAAAAATTAATCTTAGTATAGATTTAAGACTTCCACAAACCAAAGTATCAGCAAGTGACTTAACAATAAGTTTAAAAAAGAGTGGAATATATGATGAAGGAACACCACTTAAAGCAAACGGAACAGAAAAGGAAAAGCAACTTTTCTATACATTTGATAATCTAGATGCAGGTACATATACATTAACTATGCAAGGAACTGGATACCAAACAGTTTCACAAGCAAATGTTGAAGTAAAAGCAAATACAACAACAGAACTACATTTTACAAATGGATATGATGGACTAGCAGTATCTGACACTTCAGGAGACTCTATGTTGGGAGATGGAGAAACAACCAAAAAGGGAAGAACTGGAGTTATAGGAATAGGTGATGTTAATAAGGATGGAAAAATTACAGCAGATGATGTTACTGCAATAGTAAACAACATTGAAGGAAAAACAAACACAGAACCAGGTCACAACATATATGACTATGTGTATGATTTAAATAAAGATGGAGTAGTAGATATTGGAGACATATCTTATGCTGCATTAAATAAAGGACATTCTTTTATAGGAGCAACATCAAGATTTTTAACAAACATTGATACAAGTAAAGTACAAACAAAAGCAGAAAAAGGAAAAGTTTCTAAAAGTAGTACAGGAACTATAAAAGATATATTAGAAAACAATGATAAACATGTAACATTAGAACCAGCAAATACAAAACAACCAATATCAAATACAAATCCAATTAGTGTAGAAATAGACATAGCAGAAGATACAGCAGAAACACAATTATTAAGCATAGCACCATCTTCAAATGTAGAAAACAACATAACAGAAGGAACAATCATAGTAGATGGACACAATAACGAAACAGGAGAAGATGTAAAAATCGAATGTAAGATAGGAAATGAGCAAAAAGCAGCAACAGTTGGATTTAATGAGTTATATAAAATAGCAGAAGTACCAACTGTAATTAGTGATAGTCAATCAACAAAAATAGCTACAATATCTGGAACAGCAAAAATAGAAAATGATGGAACAATAGTAGTTGACTTTGGAAATGCAATAGCAGTAAAAAGAGTAATAATAAATGTTACAGGAACAACAAGTAATAAATTAGCAGACATATCTAAAGTTGAGTTTTTAAATGGTATGGAAGACAAGATTCCAGAGCCAGACTTAAATGTACCAGAACTTAGAAAAGAAGATATTGACAAATCAATAACAGAAGAAAGCTTTATGGTAAAATGGAATAATGAGCCTAATGTAACAGGATACCAAGTATCTATAACAGCTAACTTAGAAGGTACAGAATACACAGAAGTACATGATGTAGATGGACATCAATTGCAAATAGAGCAATTCCATGGAGATTTTATAAAAAATCATTTACAAAAAGATCCAACAAGTGAAGACTATACTGTATACTATGTAAAAGTACGTTCTGTAAATGGTGAATGGTTTAGCCCATATTCAGAAGCATATCCAGTAAAACCAAGACCAACGAGCAAACCAAATGCTCCTACAGGAGTAAAATTAGTAGGTGCATATCAACAAATAAAAGTTACATGGAATGCAGATCCAAGAGCTACAAGCTACATAGTAGAATACAAACCAACAAATAGTAACGAAGAATTCAAAGCAGCACATGAAGTAAAAACACAATATAATACATTAACAAAAGTAGAAGAAACAATAGGAATAAAAGAAACTTCTTTCACAATTACAGGTTTAGCAAGTGAAGTAACAGAATACTCAGTAAGAGTAATAGCATGCAATAGCTTAGGAAAAAGTGAACCTTCACAAATAGCAACTGCAAAAACATTAGCTGTACAAGAAGTTGAATTACCAACATATAAAAAAATAAACACATCTAAAGGACCGGGTGTATTATCATCACATATTAAGGATATAACATTCAAACAAACATCTAATAGAATGATGATAGACAGTCCATTAGACATAGTAAATGGTCAAACTATAGGAGGTTCAGCAAAAGGTGTAGCAGATAATGATTTCAGTTCACATTTCTATGTTGGAGACTGGGATTTAGGTGGATACTATATGGGTTCAGATAAAGGTTTAGTAGTAGAATTTGACAAACCATATAAAATGAACTATGTAACATTAGCAAAAGTACAATGGAATGGAGACTTTGCATATTCAAGAGTTTGGTATTATGACTGTGAAGAAGGAAAAACGAAGGGTCAATTACTTAGAGTAGACGCTTCACAAGTAGTTACAAGAAAAGACAAAGACGGACATAAATATACATCTGTCAAACTACAAAAACCAATTTACACAAATAAAATGGTAGTATCAATAGGAAATTACTCAGGAGATATTACAATTGCAGAAATGGGATTCTATGAATATGATAACATCGAGGAAAGAATAAATGCATTATTCAAGGATGCTATGCATTTAGAATTAGCAGATGATATAAGTACAGAAGATGCTAGAAAAGCAGTAGAAGCAAAAATTAAAGCATTAGAAGATGAACTAAATGCAGGAATAGAAAAACAAGGTGGAGAAGCAGGAGAAAAAGATTATCATCCAGATAAAGATGCATTATTAGAAGAACTTAACTCAGCAAGACTTCTTCTACAAAATACAAGCTTAGGCAAAATAACAAAAATAAACAGTAGAGTTACAAGCTTCTATGATTCTCATATAGAATTCAGTTCAGGACTAAATGGATTCCAACCATTAGGAGTTGCAGCAAGAGCAGGAGAAGATATAACAGTTTATGTAGGAAATCCATACAAAAATGTAGGAGATTCTACAAGTCTACAATTAATTGCAACACAATGGAGAGCAGAAGGAGACTTCCAAAAAGTAATAATACAAAATTTAAAAGTTGGAATAAACAAAATAACCATACCAGAAATGATTTCAACAAGTAGAGAAAAAGGTGGTTCTTTATATATCAACTATACAGGACTAAAGGATGATTATCCATATAGATATATTGATAGAAATTATGCAGTAAGAGTAATTGGTGGCGAAGAATTACCAGTATTAGATTTAAGCAGTAAAGAAGACGTAGTAACTGGAAACAAAATAGAAATGACGGAACAAGAGAAGAAAGATGCAGTATTAAAATATATAAAAGAAATCGAACCAATTGTAAATTCATTAGAAGAAAAGCACAAAACAGAATGTAAAGAATATAAAGGAGCAGATGAATACGGAGTTCAAGATTGTTTATTAGGACTAACAGAAATAGTATTAGACCAAATGATGTATTCAGTTTCTTCAAAGCAAATATATGATGGCTTAACAGAAAAAATAG
This sequence comes from uncultured Clostridia bacterium, assembly GCA_947631385.1. Taxonomy (GTDB): domain Bacteria; phylum Bacillota; class Clostridia; order TANB77; family CAG-508; genus CAG-269. The sequence goes on from CANRLE010000044.1 coordinate 5,090, forward strand.
GAGGAACTCCAACAATAGAACAAAGAGCAAATGCACTTTATGATTCATTAACAGCAATGGATGACATGATGGATTTATTCTATAGTCAAAAAGGATTAGTAAAAGAAGGAAATGCACCAGATGCATATCCAAGAACAAGACAAAATATTAGATGTATGAGAATGACAGGAAGAGCATTTATGTATGCAGGTGGAGCTCACATAGGAATTCAATGGAATGAAGTAAAAGACTTAGCAAAAGGTGTTCCAATGAAAGTAGATAGTGAAGGAAAAGAAACAGCAGACTCACAAGGAAATTACTTTGGCTGGGGAATTGCTCATGAAATAGGACATGTAATAAATCAAAAAGCCTATGTACATGGAGAAGTTACAAACAATTACTTCTCAATACTAGCACAAACAGACAATACAAGAAAAACAGTACGTTTCAACTATGAAGATGTTTATGATAAAGTAACATCAGGAAAAATAGGAAAAGCTCAAAACGTATTTACACAATTAGGATTATATTGGCAATTACATTTAGCATATGACCATGGAGGATATAATTATAAAGAATTTGCAACACAACAAGCACAACTTGACAACTCAATCTATGCTAGAATAGATAGTTATGCTAGAGATACTAGTAGAGCACCTGTACCAACACATAATAAAGGAGTTGCATTAGTTATTGATTCTGACTCTGATAATAACTTAATGAGATTAGCTTGTGCAGCAACTAAAAAGAATGTATTAGAGTTCTTTGAAAAATGGGGAATGGTACCAAATGACGAAACAAAGAAATATGCAGAACAATGGGATAAAGAAGAAAGAGCAATATGGTATGTAAATGATGAAGCTAGAAATTATGTATTAGAAGGTAACTTACCATTAACAGGAACAACATTAGAAGCTTCTATAACAAATGCAGAAAATAGCAGAGTATCAGACAACAAAGTAAACTTCTCATTAAATATATCAGGAAAAAATGTAAATGGATTATTAGGTTATGAGATTATAAGAAGTTATAAATCAAATGATCAAATAATATCTAGATCAGTAGCTTTTGTAGAACCTACAGTAAATGAAGATGGAACAGTTAATGCAAATGTTACTTATACAGATACAATTGATACAATAAATAATAGAGCATTCACATATACAATTGTTGCTTATGACAAGTACTTAAATGAGATAGCTAGAAAAGAATTAGAACAAGTAAAAGTAAGTCATCAAGGTGAAATATCTCAAAAAGGATGGGAAGTAACAACAAATATGACATCAGAAGATGATACATATACAAGTGATAAGAACGGAAATGTCGAAACATCAGACTTTGAACAAAAAGTTTCAGCTGTTCCAACAATAGCAGACGGAAAATTAGACACAGTATTTAATGGAAAAGTAGAAAGTGGAAAATCTGAAATTACAATTTCATTACCAGAAATCAAAAAATTAGTTGGTTTAAAATATTCAGGAAAGAAAATTGACTATTATGAAATCCAAGTAAGTTCTGACGGAGTTAACTGGACAACAGTTAAAAAAGTAGAAAAACCAGGAGTAATAGCAAGAATATTTACAAGTATTGGTAACTTCTTCACAAGTATAGCAAATACAGATAATTCACAAGTTATAGATTTTACACAAATTGTTGATGGAGTAGAAAAAATCTACAATTACGATTATGATTGTTCATATGTTAAACTTATCATAGATGATACAAGTGTTAGCATAAATGAAATAAACTTATTAGCTCAATCAGGAGACAATGTTGAATTTAATGAAACTGGTTCAATAGGTGTACTTGCATCAAGCTTTGAATATGACAAAACAGCTCATTATTCAATACCAGAAAATTCAATAATCTTCACAGGAACATATAAAGGAAATCCAGCATATAACGTAACAAAATTATGGTACGAAGACGAAAAAACAGGCGGATGGAAGATGTTAAATGGATACCAAATAATATTAGCACCAGATCCAGGAGCAGCAAACTTAGGTGAAACAAGTGATGGTAAATGGATATATGTAGTAGAAGAAAAAGAAATTGGATTAGACGGAAAACCTGTAAAAGACGAAAATGGCAAAGAAAAAGCTAATGAAGATTATAAACGTATAAAAGATGCTTTAGGAAAAGGAAAAGTAAGAGTAGAACTATATCGTGTAGATAATGCTTTAACAAATGAGGGAGAGAGATTAGTTAGTGATACTTTGGTTACAACTATTCCATCTACTTTGGATAGCATTACATTAACAAGTGACAGTTCAAACCAATAAAATTGAAAGGAGGACAAAATGAGATTAAATAAAAAAGTAAAAATAACATTAATTGTAATTCCTATTATCATTCTTGTTGCTCTTATGGGATTTGCTTTAGCAAATAGTAATACTAATAATAGCAAGTCAGATACAATAGTTACAAGAGATAGAACAAGTGTAATTCTAGAACAACAAAAAGATAATCCTAGAAAAATTGATGTCTATTTAGGAATGGCAGATGATTCAAGTATTGCACGTTTTCAAATAGGATTAAATGTAGATATAGAAGAAAAATATGATGCAAAATTTGAGTGGTCAACAAACTTAAGTGATAATACAGAAGCGTTTAAGGACGTTAGAATAAATAAAGAAAAAACAGTTGAAACAGAAGGCGAAGTAGAAAGAATAAATATTTATTATGTTGGAACAAAAGAATTAAATGAATTAACAGATAAAGTAGATGTTGACAACATAAAAATAGGAACAATAACAATAGAAGGTGGAGATACCACAGTTGAAGATGATACACCACTTGTAATTAGACCACTAGGAACAGATGATAATGCATCTACAACAACAGATGAAGACTTTACTAAAACAGTTTCATTATCTCATGTAGTTTCATCAGTTTTAGTAGAAGAAGATGACATTTTAAGAACAGATTTATCTGGAAAGGCTACACAAACTCCAGAACCAGAGGATCCAGACCCACAAGATCCAAAACCACAAGATCCAAAACCAGAAGATCCAAAACCAGAAGATCCAAAACCAGAAGATACAAAACCAGAAGATTCAAAACCAGAAGATACAAAGCCAGAAGATCCAAATCTACAAGATCCAGACCCACAAGATCCAAATCCAGAAGACCCAGATAAAGGAGATACAGATTCAGGAGACCAAGATTCAAACGACAAGGGAGAATTAGATGAAACACCAAAAACTGGAATGTAAACAGAATGTATAAAAGGGGCAGTTAAAAGTGAAAAACGAGAAAGCGAAACATAGTAAAAATGTAAAAAACAACAAAGCAATAAAAATAATTTGCATTATAATTTTTATAATAGGTATTGTATTACTTTCATTATACATCTATAATTCATATAAACAAAATTACCAACATGTTTTAGATAGCATAAAAATAGATGAAAATGACATTACAGAAACAAAAACAGAAAGAATGTTACAGCTTGAAGAATTAAAAAAGCAGAATGATGAAATTGTGGCTTGGTTGGACATACCAGAAACAAAAATAAATTTTCCTGTACTTCAAGCTGCTGACAATGATTATTATATGACACATACGTATAATAAAGAATATTCTAAGGATGGTTCAATATTTTTGGATAAAGAATATAAATGGGAGCCTCCTAGCAGTAATTTAATGATTTACGGTCATAATAATAAAAATGGTAATATGTTTCAAGAATTGTTGAAATATCAAGAAGAAAAATATTATAAAGAGCATCCAACAATAAGATTTACAACTGTACAAGAAGATGCAACATATGATATAATAGCAGCTTTCTTTTCAAGAGTTTATTATAAAAACGAGAAAGATGTATTTAGATATTATTTCTTTATAAATGCACAGAATGAAGCAGAGTATAATGATTTTGTAAACAACTCAAAGAAAGCAAGTATATATGATACTGGTAAAACAGCAACTTTTGGCGAACAACTTATGACACTATCTACATGTGAGTATAGCCAAGAGAATGGAAGATTTGTTGTAGTAGCTAAAAAAATAAATTAGTATTAATAAAGAAGTTTCAGTGTTTTAAGATGCTGAAACTTTCTTTATTCAAAATAATATTTAATTTAAACAGTAATATTTCAATTGTAAAAAATTTCCAAAAGTATTGACTTTTGGAAATGAATGGACTATAATAGTGGCACAATCAATAAATTTTATATCTTTATTAATTTAAATCTAAAAAAATTCCAAGAAAAAAGTA
>CANRLE010000045.1 GCA_947631385.1 uncultured Clostridia bacterium
TAGATAAATAAGTTATTTTCTTCGTGAAAGCGGCACATTTTTTTAAGTTACAAGTTCTTTTTGAACGAAATGAACAAGATACATCTTTTCATTTCTTATGCATGACCAGCACACAACAAAATCAACAATTTAAATATTTATATTTGTCAAAAAGAGAAGAAATATGTTATAATTCAGTAATATCAAAAAAATAGGAGAAAAACATGAAGAAAGATATAATAAAAAACAATATACTATTTTTAATAGGAACAATTTTATTAACATATAAAGCACTCTTCTTAAATTACATATTAAAATTGGAATTTGAAACAACAGACATTATCTTATATACGATTTTGGTATCATTGCTAATAATGAGTCCTATTATAAACAAAAGGAACAAATTTGCTTACATATACTTAAACATTACTTATGCAATAATAACACTTATAATATATGCTGATTTTCTTTACTATAAATACTCTACAAATTTTTTATCATTTTATCAAATACAAAATATGCAATATGCCAAAGAAATAGGAAGTGGCTTATTTAGCATTATAGACATAAAAGGCATATTACTATTTTGGTTAGATAATATTGTAGTAGTAATATTAAGTATTTTAGCATATAAAAAAATTGAAAAAACACAATATAATAATAAAATATTGAAAATAGCAACGATATTGATAATTTTCATATTAAATATTATTACTGTAAGAGGAAAAATAAATTCTATATATGAAACATTTATATATAACAAATCAGTAATGGTTCAACATTCAGCAATATATTACTATCACTATGAAGACTTCAAAGATTTTATAATTAATTTATTTATAAAAGAAAACATTGATGAGCAAAGATTAAACAATGCATATACTCAAAACACAAATGAAAAAGAAAAGACAACAAAATACACAGGTATTGCAAAAGAATGTAATGTAATCATTTTACAACTAGAAAGTTTAAACGAATATATCATAGGAAAAAAAGTAAATGGAAAAGAAATAATGCCAAATCTAAATAAATTTTTTAAAGAAAATATATATGCAAGTGATATGTATAATCAAGGACTTGGAACAACAGCAGATTCAGAATTTGAAATGGAAAATTCACTTTATCCATTAGAAAATGGGTATGTTTTTCAAAAATATTATAATAATACATGGCTTGATATTTATACTACTTTGAGGAATAAAGGATATCATACTTCTTTTATGCATCCAAATACTAGCACTTTTTGGAATAGAGAAGAGGTTTACAAAAACGGATATCATATTGATGAATACAATGATATCAATAAATTTCCTAATATAGAAACTGCAGGTGGATTTTATTCAGATGAAGGATTTTTTGAAGAAGCAGTAAAAATAATGAATTCTTATGATAAAAGATTTTGCACTACATTAGTAAGTGTAACAACACACATTCCATTTTATTTAACAGGCATTTCTAATTTGGAAAATAAGCTAACATTAACAGAAGATGATGTAAAAAACTATAAAGATGAAATTTATAGAAATTACATTTTATCTTGCAATTTTGTAGATTATGCTTTTGGAAAATTGATGGAAGATTTAGTGAATACAGGATTATTAGAAAAAAGTATTTTTATTGTATATGGAGATCATGGTGCAGGATTAACTACGATTGATGAAATACAAAGATTATACCAAGAAAATGACCTAGAATATACTGACTTCGAAGATGCAACAAAAGATGTACACATTCCATTTGGAATAAAAATCCCAGGAATTAATGAAAGTAAAATAATTGAAAGGAGTTTATCAAAAATAGATATAAAACCAACCATATTGGATTTATTAGGGGAAGAGGATAAATTTTCAATAGGAACAAGTATATTTACAAATAAAGACTATTCTTTTATAAAAGGATTAGGATATATAACAAGCGAAAATTATTATATTAATGATAAATATTACAATAGAGATTTAAGACAAGAAATTGAAAAAACAGACGAACTAATAAAACTTACTCAAAAAATGGAAAGTGAGATGTATTTATCAGATACAGTAATAAAGAATAATTTGATAGAAATGAGCCAGAAATAAAATTTTACATATAAATACCAAAAAAATATTGACAAATGGAACTTATAATGCTATATTTACCTATGAAAAGGAGTGATCATATGGAAATTGATTATAGAATCATAGGAGAAAGGATAAAAGAAGCTAGAAAGAACAAAGGATGGTCCCAAGAAAGGTTATCTGAGGAAATTGATGTTGCAGTAGCATATATTAGTAGAGTTGAAAGAGGACATCAAGTTAATTTAAAAAGATTAGCACAAATAAGTAAAGTTCTAGACACGAGCTTAGAGTATTTGATTGGAGGAACAGCAATTGATGCACCCAATTACTTAGACAAAGAGCTGTATGAAACATTAATAAAATGTACACCAGCAAAACAAAGATTAATATATAACATTGCAAAAATTGTATCAAATACGAAATTTATATAAAAGCAAAGCTTTACAAAAAATAAAAAATAGTATAAACTGTAAATGTTCAGCCAAGCTTAAAGAGGTGATAATAGATGTATTTAAAAAGATTAGAACTACAAGGATTTAAATCATTTGCAGATAAAACAGTATTAGAATTTAAACAAGGAATTACAGGAGTAATAGGACCAAACGGTTCTGGAAAAAGTAATATATCAGATAGTATTCGTTGGATATTAGGAGAGCAAAGTATGAAATCCCTTAGAGGAAACAAATCATTAGACGTCATATTTGCTGGAACTCAAAACAGAAAGTCTTTGGGATTTGCAGAAGGCTCTTTAATTTTTGACAATTCAGATGGTGCTTTACCAATTGAATATACAGAAGTAACAGTAACGAGAAAATTATATCGTAGTGGAGAAACAGGATATTTTATAAATAAAGTACCTTGTAGATTAAAAGATGTATTAGAATTATTTATGGATACAGGAATAGGAAAAGACGGATACTCAATTATTGGACAAGGTAAAATTGATGAAATACTAAGTAACAAATCAGAAGACAGAAGACATATTTTCGAAGAAGCTGCTGGAATTGTAAAATATCGTGTAAGAAAGGCAGAGAGTGAAAAAAAGCTAGAACACACCAAATTAAATTTGCTTCGTATTAATGATATTTTAGCAGAAATTGAAAGCAATATAGAACCATTAAAAGCACAATCTGAAAAAGCAAAAAAATACTTAAATTTAAAAGAAGAATTAAAAAACATTGAAATTGGATTGTTTATATATCATATTGAAAAATATAAAACTAATTTAGAGGAAATAGTAAAAGACGAAGAAATTTATACTTCACAATGCAGTCAAGAAGAAGAAAAATTAGAAAGAATAAAGCAATTAAAAGAAGAATTAAAAAAACAAATTGATGAAATAACAAATCACATTGAAGAAATGTCAAACATAGGATTTGAAAGCCAAAAAGAAATTGAAGTGTTGAATTCGGATATAAGTGTAGCTGAAACAAGAATACACAATAATCAAGAAAATAAAATAAGATTTGACAAGGAAATAGAAGAAGCTCAAAAAAGAAAAGAAGAATTAGAAGAAGAAAGCAAACAAAAAGAAGAAAAGAAGGTAAATTTAAAGCAAAATAAAGAGAAATTTGAAAAAGAATTACGAGAAAAAGAAGAAGAACTAGCCAAAATAACAGAAAAATTATCAGAAAAAGAATTAGAAATCGAAGGACATAAAGCACAAGTAGAAAAAAACACTGATAGAAAATATGAATTACAAGCTGAAATTAATACACAAGACATCAACTATGAAAACTATGTAAAAAGGCAAAATCAAATCAAAAATGAAATAACAAATTATATATCAGAATTAGACAGCACAAGACTTCAAAAAGAAGAAATAGCAAAAGAATTTTATGAAATTGATTCAAAAAGAAGTAAAACAGTAAAGGCAATAGAAGACATTAGCAAAATTAGAGAAGAAGCAGATAAAAAAATAAATCAATATCAAAATTTAATTAATAATAGCCAAAGTGAAATGAGAATCAAAGATTCTAGACTTAAATTTTTAATAGAAACAGAAAGAGAAAAAGAAGGGTATATTAAAAGTGTAAAATCTCTTTTAAAAGACTGTGAAAACATTAAAGAATTAGGCAAAGGAATGCATGGAGTATTAGCAAATATAATTGATGTACCTGATGAATATCAAACAGCAATCGAAATGTGTTTAGGAGCAAGTTTGCAAAATATTGTAACAGAAACAGAAGAAGATGCCAAAAAGTTAGTGGAACATTTAAGAAAAAACAATTTAGGGAGAGCATCATTTTTACCAATTGCTTCTGTAAAAGGTAAGAAATTAGATAAAATAAAAGGAAATGATAAAGGACTTATAGGAATTGCTTCAGACTTAATCAAATTTGACAAAAAATATGAGCAAATAGTTATTAACTTATTGGGAAGAACAGTTATTGTAGACAATATGGACACAGCCATAAAAATATCAAAACAAAATGGATATTCATTTAGAGTTATAACTTTAGAAGGAGATATAATTAATGCCTCTGGTAGCATAACAGGAGGTTCAGTAGCGAAAAAGACAGTAAACATCCTAGGAAGAAGCAAAGAAATAGAAAAATTAGAAAAAGAAATTAAAGATATAAAAAGTAAAATAGAAAAACTAGTAAAGGAAAAGGAAGAATATGAAGAGTCAATACAAGAAACTTTAGAAAATGCTACTAGTTTAGAAAAAGAATTACAAGAAATAGACATCACATATGCTACTGAAAAACAAAAAGTCATAGCAATAGAAGAAAATATTGCGAGAATAGAAAATCGTTTAAAACAGTTAAAAGATGAGCAAGAAAACATAGAAAAGCAAAAACAAGAAGCAATAAACAATAAAGAAAATAGTAATAAGCAAATACAAGAATTGACAGAAGAAACAGAAAAACTAAGTAAAATTATTTCTGAATTTGCAGAATTAAATAAAGATAATCAAAAATATGTAGATGACTTAAATTTAGACATTACAAACTTAAAAATATCAGTTTCATCTTTTGATGAAAGTGAAGCATCTATTGAAGAAATTCAAGAAAGAATTCAGACAGAAATTGCAAATTCTAGCAAAAGCATTGAAAGCAAAAAACAACAAATTGAAAAAATAACACATGATAATTTTGAATTAGAAAATTCTATTCAAGAAATAAAAGAAAAAATCGAAAAAATAAAAGAAGAAGTTAAAAATAGTGGTTCGAAAATTGAAGAATTAAAACAAAGTAGAATAGAAAAAAATGAAAAATTAGCAGAGCAAGAAGAACAAATTACAGATAAATTTAAAGTAATAGAAGACTTAAAAGCTCAAATAGTAAAAATAGACGTCAAGAAAACTAAAATAGAGGATGACATAAATTCAATTATAAATAAGTTATGGGAAGAATATGAATTAACACCAAACAATGTTGGTGAATACAAAAAACCAGACAATGTTGCTTTTACACAAAGACAAGTTAATCGTCTAAGAACAGAAATAAGAGAATTAGGCAGTGTTAATGTAGACTCAATTGAAGAATATAAAACAATGAAAGAAAGATATGACTTCATGTGTGAACAAAGAGTTGACTTAGAAGATACAATGAGCAAATTAAGAAAAATTATATCAGATATGACTACTACAATGAAAGAACAATTTAAAGAACAATTTGCAGTTATAAATAAAAACTTTGAGGAAGTCTTTAGAGAATTATTTGGTGGAGGAAATGCATCTTTAAAATTAGAAGATGAAGAGAATATTTTAGAATGTGGAATTGATATAACAGTTCAACCACCAGGTAAAAAATTGCAAAATATGATGCTATTATCTGGAGGAGAGAAGGCATTTACAGCCATTGCCTTACTATTTGCAATCTTAAAAATTAATCCAGCACCATTCTGTGTATTGGACGAAATTGAAGCAGCACTAGACGATGTAAATGTTTATAGATTTGCTGAATATTTAAAGAAATTTTCAAAAAATACTCAGTTCTTAATGATTACTCATAGAAAAGGAACTATGGAAGCTGCTGATACAGTATATGGTGTCACAATGGAAGAAAACGGAATTTCAAAATTATTATCAATGAAATTAGGATAGCAAAATGAGGATTTGGGGACGGCCCCATAATCCTCATTTTACACCTTTAATTTTTTTATGATTTTTATTTCTTTATATAAGTTATCAATCATACTTTTTCTAGTTTCATAAGCCTTTTTGTATTCTTCATAAAGAGACATACAATTTTCAAGTGTTTCATTATTTTTTAATAATATTTTAATTCCTTCTAAATAATAATTTTTGTCCTTTTCTTTTGTTGCTTTTTCCATTTTTTCTTTGTATTTAAATATTTCATCAAATCTTTTTAATTCATCTTTTAAATCTTGAACATATTGTTGAGTACAATAAATTTCGTATTCAACGTCATCAATAACAACTTTAAATAATGTTTTTAAAATAATAGGATTATTTTTCCCATTATGTGCATTTTCAATTAATATTTTTAAAGTATCAGAAATTCCAATGTGAGATTTATATTGTCTTTTACTTACAATAGCATCATACTCATCAGCTACACGAATTATTTGACCTTCATATGGAATATCTTTTTTTGTTAATCCTTGAGGATATCCAGTTCCATTTAAAGCCTCATGATGATATAAAGTACCAGCAGCATAAGGTCTTAATTTTAAATCTTTCATACAAATATTGTGACCTATAGTAGTATGTGTTTTCATGATTTCATATTCCTCATCAGTTAATTTTCCAGGTTTTTGTAATATTTCAGGAGGTATAAACAGTTTGCCAATATCATGTAAATAAGCACATATTGTACAATATTCAACAAATCCTTTATTGCAATGCAAATATTCACAAATTCTACATGTTAAGTTTGCTACATTTTCACAATGCTTTCTAGTAAAAGCATCTAGAGAGTCTAACATGTTTAATTGATATCTCATACTTTCATCTAAATTATATGCTTTTAAATTAGTTTTATCGTAAAAATCAAATTCGAAATTCATAAATTAATCTCCCTTACTATATCTATATTTATAATAACACTATCTGTAATAAAGTTCAAGATTTTTGTTATCAATATATTAAAAACAAAAAAATATGAAATAAGCTCGTATCACATCTTGACATAATTCAACAGCATTGATAAAATAACATTAATATAAAATATAAAAATGGAAATAATAACAAAAGAAAGTGGAGGAAGAAAAATGAGAAAAAACAAAGGAATAACATTGATAGCATTAGTTATCACAATAATAGTATTGTTAATACTTGCAGCAGTAAGTATAGCAACATTAACAGGAGAAAATGGAATATTAACACAAGCAAATAAAGCAAAAAATAAAACAGAACAAGCAAGAGAAAAAGAACAAATTGAATTAGCATATATGGCAGTAAAATCTAAGAAGATGGAAATAGGAGATAATACAAAAATAAGTGCAGAAGACTTAAAAGAAGAATTTAAAAACGATGGAATAGAGGCACAAGCAACAGATGGAGAAGAAGGAAAGATAAAAGTAATATTTCCAAAAACAGAAAATGAATATGAAATAGATGAAAATGGAGAAGTAGGAGAAAAAGTAATAGTAAAAAGAGAAGGACTAAAAGTAGGAGATTATATAGAATATGAACCAGATGTAGTAACAGAATCATATAGCAAACTAACAAAAGAAAATACTGGATATGAAGGAACAGAACAACAAGAAATGAAACAAGAAGGAATAAATTGGAGAATATTAAACATATATGAAGATGGTAGCTTAGATATAATAGGAGATATGTCAACAAATACAGTGTACTTGAGTGGAGCACTAGGATATAACAATGGGGTATATTTATTAAATGACTTATGTAAAACATTATATAGTAGAAAAGAAGAAGAAATATATGCAAGAAGCGTAAATTTGAATGATTTAGAAAAATGGCTAACAGAAGATGGTGAAGATGGAACACCAGGTGGAAAAACTGAAAGAAATAATTATGTAAATGATGATGTTCAATATGGAAAAACAAAAAAGTATGTGGAGAGTAAAAATTATTATCCAGATATATATCAATATGAAAATGGCTCTGGAATAGGTATAGAGAAACCAGAAGATATAAAAGAGAATGGAATAAATAACAGTGAAATGCCACAAGAATATAAAAATAATAAAGGAGAATATCTAACAACAAATACAAGAAAAGAAGCAACATCAGATAATGGTATGACAATAACACAAACAGTTTATGTAATATCAATAAACGATACAAATTATGGTGAAGCATCAACATTATTATCTACTCAAACTAGTGAAAAATCTTATTGGTTAGCTTCACGATTTTCTCGTTGTTGTAGTTCTTGGGCTGGATTTGGATTAAGTTGTGTAAACGATACTATGAGTTTCTACTATTTGTTTGATTCTTATGATCTCCCATGGACGAGTAATTTTTGCGTTCGACCAGTAGTAAAATTAAGTTCAGAAGTTCAAATAAAAGCAAGTACGGGAGAAAATGGTGTTACAAATAAACACACAATAATATCATATAAATAGAAAAATTATGCAAACAAAAGATGCAGATAAAATAAAAAGTACAGAATTGAAAAAAACCAAAAGCAAAGAAAGTAAAAAAATCTTTGCTTTTTATAATTAAAAAATATGAAATAAACTCGTATCACATCTTGACATAATTCAACAGCATTGATAAAATAACATTAATATAAAATATAAAAATGGAAATAATAA
>CANRLE010000046.1 GCA_947631385.1 uncultured Clostridia bacterium
ATTTGCGGATGTGGCGGAACTGGTAGACGCGCTGGTCTTAGGAACCAGTGCCAAAAGCGTGGGGGTTCGAGTCCCTTCATCCGCACCACAGTAAGGGAAGAGAGATTTATGAAATCTCTCTTTTTACAAAGAACACTATAAAAATGCATGAAAAATATAATATGTGTGCTATAATATATTATATAAAAGAGGAGGAATTAAAAAAATGAAAGAATTAGCATTGCAAGTTATTCAAAATTTACCCAATAATGTTTCTGATGAAGAAATAGCAGAAGCATTACTTTTAATTGGGAGTATTATAAAAGGATATAAACAAGCAGAAGATGGAACAAGCATAACAACGGAACAATTATTAAAGGAGATATCAAAATGGTAATAAAATGGACACCATTAGCAATAGAACAATTAACAAACTTTAAAAAAGTATCAAAAGCTGAAAGTCATAATATAAAAAAATATATTATTGGGTTAGTAACTTTTGCTAATAACTTATTATCAAACAATGAACTTGGAAAAGTAATATTTGTTCTAAATGACATTAAATTTAGACAACTTCTCTATAAAAAACATAGAATTATTTATTATGTAAAAAAGGATGAAATACAAATTGTTGCAATTATTCATACATCACAAAATTTAGATAGAGCAATAAAGATATTAGAAAAGTTTTATAGTTAAAATAATTTATTAACAATTATACAACAGCAGAAGCTGTTCTCTACACTTATTTTCAAAAGCATCATCCAAAGGTTCTAAAATAATATCTTCATTATATTTTCTATCTAAGCAATATTTTATAATATAATCAGTAAGTTCAGGATTTTTAGCAAGAAGAGGACCATGCAAATAAGTTGCAATGACATTTGGGAGAAAAAAGCCCTCATGGTTATCACCAAATTTATTTCCATTTCCCATAAGCACAGAACCAAAAGGAGAAGAAATATTAAAAGTTTGTCCCCCATGATTTTCAAAGCCAATTACTTTTGTTTTTTTGCCATTTAGTTCTGTTTCAATTACAATATTACCAATACATCTTTTCTTTCTATCATCAATAGCTTCAGTATAATAATCAAAAACTTCTAACCCTGGAATAATATTTCCTTCCACACCTTTATAATATTTACCAAATAACTGATAAGCGCCACATATTAAAAGAAAAAATACGCCATCATTGACAGCCTCTTTAATAGATTGTTTGTATTGAATTAAGTCTTCTGCTAAAATACCTTGTTCTTGATCAGCACCACCACCGGCGAAAACTAAATCATAATCTTTAAAATTAGGTGGGGGATTACCAATAGAATAAGGTTCAATAATAGCTTTAAATCCACGTTTTTCTAGGCGATATCGCAAAACTTGTATATTGCCAAAATCACCATATAGCTCCAAAATATCTGGATATAAATATAATATTTTTAATTCTTTCATAAGTTGAGAATCCTTTCTTATTTTAATTTTAATATCTCATTTCTAGTAGGTTGTAAGGAAGTATAATTAGCTATTACATATTTTTTTACATTTGTTTGGTAAAAATGTTCAACAGCTTCATGTAAATCTAAATAAGGTTCAATTTTTTCAACGGGAAATCCAGCTGTTTTAATACGAATAGCAATATCGTAAGCACGAGTACCAGAAGTAATGATGCGAGATACGTTATTTAATGTATCAAAATTAATATCCCAAATCCAAGAAACATCACGTCCATCTGCTATATTATCATTTAAAACAAATAGTAATTCTTTTTCATCGTCATCTTCATTTAAAATTCTTAAACTAACATTGCTACCAGTAGGATTTTTAGCTAAATTTATGATAGTTGGTATATTTTTTACTTGAATTTCTTCTAATCTTCCATTATTTAAAATAAAAGTGCTTAAAGCCTTTTGTATTATGTCAGTATCGATTGAATATAAACTAACACAACTAATAACAGCAGTAAAATTATAAATGTTGTAAATACTATTAAATCGAATTTTATAAGTAACATCATCAACTGTAAAAGTACGATTTTTTAAATCTATATTTTTAGCCATTTTATAAACTTCATTATCACCATAATTACAATTTGGACATTTGAATTTACCAATATGAGAATATTGATAATATTCATATTCAATACGAGTATTGCAAAATGGACAAAATTTTCCTTCTCCAGCTTCTTTCATATCTGTTGTAGCATGTGAGTACTTTTCAACACTAAAATAATATATATTATGATTTTCTGGATTAGCTTGACCAAGTCTTGCTACATTTGGGTCGTCATTGTTTAAAATTAGATTTCCTGTATAGGTTTTTAAAAAATCATTAATTCTTAAAATTAAAGATTCAACTTCACCATTTCTATCAAGTTGGTCTCGAAAGAAATCTAATATAACTAAAGTGTCTAATTTTAAATCTTTAAATATAACAGGAACATAACCTTCATCTACTTCAAACACTAAATAGTCAGCTTTGATTTTTCCTGTTAAGGAACAATGCTTTAATAAAGTAGATAAAATACCAGTTTCCATATTATTACCTTCAGTATTACTGATTACTTTTTTGCCAGCAGTTTTAAAAATATATCCAATAGCATTATTTGTCATTGTTTTTCCATTTGTGGCAGTAACGGCTATAATAGGACAATTAATCTTAAAATATTTAAAGATATTAGGATTCCAGTCATAAGCTATTTTACCTAGAAAATTACCACCATTTTTGCCTGCAATTTTTAGTCCAATATGTAATACTTTCATAGCTAGTAGAATAAAAAAGTTTTTCATATTTTTGTTCTCCTTTTCATTTTACGTTATTATATCACAACTTGTCTTTTGTGTAAAAAAGATTGTATAAAAAAATAAAATATAGTAAAATTAAGCAAGAGGTGTAACATGGAATATATTAATACAGATAAATTAGAAAAATTAAACATAACAAAAGACAATGTTTGCATAGTTTTAGATTTTGATAAAACAATAACATCTGCAAATAGTCTAGATTCATGGGCTGCTAGTGGAATTTTACTTGAAGAAGCATATAATACAGAAATGGACAAATTATTTAAGAAATATAGACCAATTGAATTGAATTATAAAATAACAGAACACGAAAAAGAAAAAGCTATGGTTGAATGGTATGGGAAGTGTATGGATTTATATTATAAATATCATTTGACGAAAGAGAAATTGGAAAAGTCAGTTGATATAGCAAATTTAAAATTGCGAGAAGGTGCAAAGGAATTTTTACAAAAGTTAAAAAAAGAAAAAGTTCCAATTATTATTTTATCAGCTGGAATAGGAAATGTTATTAAACAATTTTTACAAGAGAATAATTGTTATTCAAATAATATGTGTATAATTAGTAATTTTTTAGAATTTGATAAAAATGGAAATGTAAAAAAATTTGATAATAGAAAAATAATACATACTTTAAATAAAACTATGAAAAAACAGTTAAATAGACCATATAAAATTTTAGTTGGAGACATGAAAGAAGATGAAAGAATGGTGGATTCAAAAGAATTGGATACAACTTTAAAAATAGGTATATTAGAAAATGAAACGCCAGACATATTGGAAGTGTACCGACGTTCATTTGATGTTGTACTGACTGAAGAAGATGCTACTTTTTATTATTTAGATAGAATTATTTGACTTTTTTAAAACACCACCAACATTTTTTCTTTATGAAATCTGAAAATTGTTGGGAATTATTATTTTTAAATTTTGTTTTATCAAGTAAAAAAGCATGAGTTTTATCAATATACAGATAAAAAAAATCAACAGTTTCAAAAACTTTATATAATTTATAATATTTTATTTTAGAAAATTCTTGAATATTTTCAATTATAAAAAAATTGTCATAAAACTTAAAAGTAAAGGATTTTCCTTTTTGGATTTTATCACTTTTATATTCTTTGGAAACTTCAGCAATAGGGTGAAAATATCTCCATAAAATAAAAATGGTAAAAATACAACAAAATAAAATAGCAATATTAAAATTATGATACTTAACTTGTAAAATCAAAACAAATAAAATTAAAGCCACAACAGTAGCTGTATAGACTGTATAGCTAAAATGATATCTTTTTTGATGGAACAAAAGGAACTTATCATAAATATCTTTATTGTATGTAGTTGTATTTTTAAATAATAGTTTCAACTTTTATCACCAAAATAATTATATCATAAATGGAACTAATTGCATAGATACTTAATATAATTAAATATTAGGAGTGATGATAATGGCATATTCAGATAGAGAATTATTAGCAAGAATTGTACAATGTGAAGCTCGGTGGAGAAGGAGACAATCGGCATGAAAGCAGTAGCTACTGTTACTATGAATAGAGTTAATAGTGCTGATGGAGAGTATGCAAGAATTTCACAGGGTGGAAGTATAAGGAATATCATTTTTCAAGAAGGTCAATATGATTGTGCGAGGGAAAGTATTAGAAATCAGTATAATGCACAAAATATTTATAATATGAACCCAACTGATATACATTATTACATAGCAGATTGGGCTTTATCTGGAAATAGATCAAATGAAATTGGAAATTGTTTGTGGTATTTAAATCCATTTCGTCCAACATGTAGCTCTACTTTTCCAATTAATGGCTCTGGCACATTTCATACAAGATTAGGCAAACATTGCTTTTATCGTCCAACTAACAAATATTCACAAACTTAAAATTTTTTGTAAAGGAGAGAAATTATGCCAAATCCAGAGGAAACATCTAACAAAAGAGAGACGAGACAAGTAGATATTAACCAAAACTCACCAGAGATTTTAACTAATACTATTTATACACCCGCTTTTTTAAGAGAACAAATAGGAAAATTAATGAGAGTAGAGTTTTTAATTGGAACCAATAATTTAGTAGATAGAATTGGAATTCTACAAGATGTGGGAGCAAGTTACATTTTATTACGTTCTTTTGAAAATGATAGTTTAGTTTATTGTGATATTTATTCAATTAAATTTATAACTATTTCTACGACAGGTATTTATGGTTCTATGCCTAATAATCGTTATAGTTATTACTAGTTGTTTCTTTTGATAAAATATGATATATTTGTACATACTAAAGATAAATAAAAGAAAGGAATAAAAGTTATGAGTGTATTAAAAATAACAACAGAAAATTATGAAGAGGAGGTATTAAAATCTGATAAACCAGTTTTGTTAGATTTTTATGCTGATTGGTGTGGACCATGTAGAATGATGTCACCAGTTATAGACGAAATTGCAGAAGAGAGAAATGATATTAAAGTTGGAAAAATTAATGTAGATGAAAATGAAGATTTAGCTATGGAATATGGTGTAATGACAATTCCAACAATTGTAATTATTAATAATGGAGAAACAGAAAAAACTTTTGTCGGTGTTACAGACAAAAGTAAAATATTAGAGTCTATTTAATAAGGTTTTGCATATCTTTAGGAAGCTCACTTTTAAATGTTAGAGCTTTTTTAGAAATGGGATGAACACATTGAATTTGATAGCTATGTAATGCTTGTCTATTAATCATTTCACAGCTTGTACCATATAATGTATCACCGAAGAAGCGGATGCCCAATTGCTGACATATGAACACGAATTTGATGTGTTCGACCTGTTTCTAAAATGCATTTTACTAAACTATAATTTGTGAATTCTTGTATTACTTCGTAATAGGTTGTAGAAGGATGCCCATTTTTTTCATCAATACATCTTTCAATTATACTGCCTGCTTTTCTACCAATGGGTAAGTTGATTTTACCAGATTTTTCTTTTAAAAATCCATTTACAAAACATGTATATACTTTTTTAAAAGTCTTATTAGACATTTGTTGAATTAGACTTTCTTGGATGTATTCACATTTTGCAAAAATGACTAATCCAGAAGTATCTAAATCAAGTCTATTTATTGGTCTAATTTTTTTGTGTAAATCAATACTGTTAAAGTAATATTTAATTCCATTTGACAAAGAATCAGTAAAATGAGCTCTAGAAGGATGAATTGGAATACTAGCTGGCTTATTTACAACTAACATCCATTCATCTTCATATATAATGTCAAGTTTCATTTGTGTAGGAACAATATTCGAATTATCTTCCACAATATCAAAGTAAATTTTAATAATATCTCCCAAATGAGTTATGTTTTTTGTGTTACATATAGCATTATTAAGTAATATTTTTTTGTTTTTAATTAGTTTTGTTAATAGTCTTGTAGATATGTTTAATCTGTTTATTAAAATAGAATGAATAGTTTTTCCAACATCAATTTCTTTTATTTCATATTTTAATTCCATTATGTACTCCTTTATTAGAGTTTATTATATATGGTTTTGATTTGAAAATCAAATTTCTTGAAAAATTTTTGGATATCAAGTATAATGATGTTGTTAAAATGGAGGAATAAAATGAGAATAAGATATAAGAAATGGGCAAGACCAGAATTAGAAGCTAGTGAATTTTATATTGATGAGCCAGAAAAATTAAAAGGAAAATGGAAAGAGCAATTTATCAATCCAAATCAACCACTACATTTAGAATTAGGTTGTGGAAAAGGACAATTTATAGCCAAATTAGCAGTTGAAAACCAAGCAATTAATTATATTGCAATTGATTTAGTGGATGCAATGTTGGGACTCGCAAAAAGAAATATTGAACATGCTTATCAGGAAGCCAATATAGAGCCTAAAAATGTTTTAATTACACGATTTAATATTGAAAGAATTTTATTGCTATTTGACATGCAAGATGATATTGAAAGAATTTATATTAACTTTTGTAATCCATGGCCTAGGGGAAAACATAGAAAGAAAAGACTAACACATTCTATTCAATTAGAAAAATATAAGCAATTTTTGAAAGAAAAAGGAGAAATTTATTTTAAAACAGATGATGATGACTTATTTGCATCTACATTGATATATTTAGAAGAAAGTGGATTTGAAATTGTAAAAAAGACATACGATTTACACAAAGAGCCAATTTTTGAAAATAATATTGAAACAGAGCATGAAAAAATGTTTTCTGAACAAGGAATAAAAATAAAAGCACTAATTGCAAGGAAGAGGTAAAATAATTGGAAATACAAGACGTAATAGATAATAAAGATGACAAAGAGTATATTATTAAAGCATTAAAAGAAAATGGTAAGTTTTTAGAGTGGGTATCAGAAAAATTAAAAAATGATAAAGAAGTTGTAAAAGTGGCTTTAGAACAAGATGGTGAAGCATTAGAATTTGCAAGTGATGAATTAAAAAATGATAAAGAAATTATTTTATTAGGAATTAAAGGAGCACCATGGACAATTTGTTATGCTTCTGAAAAGTTAAAAGCAGATAAAGAAGTAGTATTAGAAAGCTGTAAAAATTATGGGCAAGCATTATATTATGCTTCAGAAGAATTGCGAGATAATGAAGAGGTCGTGAAATCAGCAATTATGAACAAAGGCACGATTATCAAATATGCAAGTGATCGTTTAAGAGATAAAAAAGATATAGCAGAAATGGCAGTTCAACAAGATAAAGGTGCTTATCATTTTTTGTCTTGGAGACTTAGACAAGATGATGATATAAAAAAATTATTAGAATAAAATAAAAATACTTGTACTTTTTTAAAATTGTTTATATAATAAAAGCAAATATCAAGAAAGGAGAAAGTACATGTCATTCATAGAAGAAATAAAGCAAAGAGCAAAAGAGCAAATAAAGACAATTGTTCTTCCAGAAGCAGAAGATATTAGAATATTAGAAGCTACTGAACAGGTATTAAAAGAGCAATATGCTAATATTGTATTAGTAGGAAATCAGGAAAAAATAATGAATATTGCTCAAAAAAATGAAATCAATATAGAAAAAGCTCAAATAATTGATCCAAATGCTTCTGAGAGAAAAGAAGAATATGCACAATTATTATATGAATTAAGAAAACATAAGGGAATGACAATTGAAGAGGCACGAGAATTAATAAAAGACCCAGTTTATTTTGGAATGTTAATGGTAAAAGATGAAAAAACTCAAGCAGATGGATTAGTCTCAGGAGCAATTCATTCTACTTCAGATACATTAAGACCAGCATTGCAAATATTAAAAACGAAGCCAGATACAAAATTAGTTTCTGCATTTTTTGTTATGGTAGTACCAGATTGTGCATATGGTGAAGAAGGTATTTTTATATTTGCTGATAGTGGATTAAACGCAAATCCGGATGCTGAAAGTTTATCGGAAATTGCAATATCATCTAGCAAAAGTTTTGAGCAACTAGTTGGAAAAAAAGCAAAAATAGCAATGCTATCTTATTCAACATATGGTAGCGCTAAATCAGAATTAACAGAAAAAGTAATAGAGGCAACAAAATTAATAAAAAATAAAAATAAGGATATCCTAGTAGATGGAGAATTACAATTAGATGCTG
>CANRLE010000047.1 GCA_947631385.1 uncultured Clostridia bacterium
CAACAAATTATGTTGAAGCAACAATTTCATATGATAACACTCGTTTCGAATTTGTTGCACCAGCAAATTCAGCTTATGAAGCAGATACTTCTACAGAAGGACAAATTACTGTAAAGGCGTCAGGAACAGATTTAACAGATGTAACTTTATTATTTAAGGCAATAGCTGTGACAGAAGAAAATTCACCAAGCAGGTTTGAAATTGTAAGTTATAAAGCAGGAAACAGTAGTGAAGAAGCTTCAAATGCACATTTATATTATTCAAAATCAGTATCTGTTGCAGTAACTGAAAGGGATAATCCAACAGTTCAAATAAGTACAGATTTAAAAGATAATATAGCAAAATTAGGAGATACATTTGTAGTAACAGTATCTCAAGATGACCCTACAAATTATTTACAATTTGATTTATTTTATGATCAAGAAGTATTTAAATATGTTGGTTTAGGTGATAATAATGCAGAAATTACAGCAGAAGAACAAGAAGGAATGCTTAGTATATCAGCTACTGGAAGTCAAATATCAGACATTAATATAAAATTTCAAGCGTTAGAATTGACAGAAGGAAGAAATGAAGAAAATGAAGAATATATAAAAGTAAGTAACTTCCTTTCTGGAGAGAATTCAGGAGATATAGATATAGCAGTATATGATATACAACAGGTAGGAATTAAAGTAGTAGATGTACCTGTTGTAGAAGAACCAGAGCTACCAATAGAAGAATTGCCACAAACAGGTTCAGCAGCAACTACAATTATAGCAACAATTATATCAGGAATCACTATGTTAGCAATAGCTTTAAGAAAATATATGAGTAAAAATGAAAAATAAAATAATTTATTTAATCCTTTTTGAAATAATTATTTTTTGTATTATTTATATAATAGATAGTAATAATCTCTTGAAAATAGGAAAAAGTAATAAAGCTAATAATAGCCAAGCAACTAGAATGAGTGTACAAGAAACAACAGAAGAAAAAGAGGAACAAGAAGAGCAAGTTGAACAAGTAGAAGAAGCAACGGAGGAAGCAAACATTATACAACAAGAGATAGAAGATGAAAGTGCAATTCCTGCTAAAATGGGAGGATATGAAGTATTAGGAAAATTAGTTATTGATAAAGTAAATATAAGCAAAAATATATTAAGTGTATCAAATGATGAGTCATTAAAACTATCGGCGGTAAAATTATATGGACCCGATATAAATGAAGTTGGAAACTTTTGTATATGTGGGCATAATTGGAAAAACATGTTAAAAAGAGTCTTAGAATTAAAAGTGGGTGATAGGTTCTATTTAATTGATAGAAAGACATTGAATAAAGTAAATTACGAAATTTATAATATATATTCGTGTATGCCAAAAGATTTAAAATGTCTAAGTCAAAATACAGAAGGAAGAAGAGAAGCTACTATTATTACATGTAATACTGGAGGGGTAACAAGATTCATAATAAAAGGAAAAGAAATATGAAAATAAAAAAGTGTGTAACTTTAATATAGTAAATTTGCACACTTTTTACATATGTATTCTAGTAGATTTGCAAAATTAGTAAAATTATGTTATAATTATAATGTATTAATAGAATGGAAAGGAAT
This sequence comes from uncultured Clostridia bacterium, assembly GCA_947631385.1. Classification (GTDB taxonomy): domain Bacteria; phylum Bacillota; class Clostridia; order TANB77; family CAG-508; genus CAG-269. The sequence goes on from CANRLE010000047.1 coordinate 1,596, forward strand.
GATGAAAATGGGAGAAGAAAAAAGTTTTAAAGAAAGAATTGCTAATGCAGCAATAGAAGATAAAACAGATCCTACAAGATATTCTGGAGAAACATTAATTATTAATATACTAGAAGAACAGGGAGTCAGTACGCAAATAACTCAAAATCCACGAACCAGTTACGAATTAAGTAGACTTGTGAAATATATTTTAGAAAAAAACGGAATAGAAAATATAACTGCTGATAATATAAAACAAGTAAAATACATTATGAAATCTAATTTGAAAATAGAAAATGGAAATATTTCATTTACTGAGAAAGCTTATGATAAACATATGGGAGAGGACCGGAAGAGATCAGTTAAAAAGGATGGCAAGAATTTCATTTATGGCAAAAGGTGAAGGAAATGTAGATGTTTTAGAAAAATCAACATCAATTGCATTAGATATAAATGGTAAACCTAAAAAAACCAAAGATAGGCTGATTCCAAGTCAATTGAGAACTAGCACAAGAACAATTAATAAAGATGGTATTGAAATGTTTAGAGAAGATGAAACTCAAGATAGAAATATAGATATGGAGATGGATATAGAACAAGATTTAGAGTTAGATAAAGCATATTTTATTTTGCAAACTGAAACAATTAGAAGAATAAGAGAAAATCTAGGAATCGCATATCTAACGGTAGCAAGACATAACCCATTTAGAAATATTGATAATAATTATGTATTTTCTGGAAAAACAAGACTATATGGTGAATATATGGATACATTAGCTATACATGAAGAAGAAATAGAAAAGATGAAAAAAGCATATAAAAAGGATGGAACTCTTACAAAATATCAAAAAAATTCAGACCCTGATTTATATTATTATGGCGTAGAAGGACATCAAAAAGAAACAGATAAAGTTAATGAAAGCATAATGAAACAGATTAAATATAGCAAGACTAAAGGAAGTCCTAATAATGGATGGAAAATAAAATCTGCACTTGAAGAGATGGCACAAAGAGAAGGTATAGCACCAAAAGAACAACAAATGGAAGCAGAAAAATAAAGGTAAAAGTTGGTAGAATTATCTATCAACTTTTATTTATATAATATAGAAAAAATTTATTAATAATAAATAATTTTAATATTTTTGCAAATAATAAAAATATCAAAAGATTTTAGGAGGTATAAAATGGAGCCAAATCAAAAAATTAATTGTACAGTTTCAAGCTGTAAATATAACAATGGAGACAAAGATCTATGCATGCTAGAAGCAATTCATGTAGCACCAATGGAAGATGTTGACACAGAAACAGCAGATGAATCAATGTGTGCAAGTTACAGATATGATGAACAATAAAAATTTAGATAGCAATATTGGTAAATATAATCCAATATTGCTATTTAAAAATACTTGACATATATAAAAATTAGAAATAAAATAACAAAAGTAAAACTAGAAAAGGAGGAAAGTAGTATGTTAGTAACGACGAAAGAAATGTTTGAAAAATCAATGAAAGAAAAATTTGCAATAGGAGCTTTTAATGTAAACAACATGGAAATTATACAAGCAATTGTAGATGCTGCGGCAGAAAGCAAATCACCTGTTATTTTACAAGCATCTTCAAGTGCAATTAAATATGCTAGAATTAATTATTTAATGAAAATGGTTGAGGCAGCAGTAGAGGAACATCCAGAAGTACCAATGGCAATACATTTAGACCATGGACCAGATTTTGAAACAGCAAAAATGTGTATAGACAATGGATTTACATCAGTAATGATAGATGGTTCAAAATATGATTTTGAAGAAAATGTTGCATTGACAAAAAAAGTTGTAGAATATGCACATAGCAAAGGAGTTGTAGTTGAAGCTGAACTAGGAAAGTTAGCAGGAATTGAAGATGATGTAAATGTTGCATCTTCTGATGCTATGTACACAGATCCAATGCAGGCTCAAGAATTTGTAGAAAGAACAGGTTGCGATTCTTTAGCAATTGCAATTGGAACAAGCCATGGTGCCTATAAATTCAAAGGAGAAGCAAAATTAAGATTTGATATTTTAAAAGAGATAAAAGAGAAAATACCAAATACCCCAATTGTTTTACACGGTGCTTCAACTGTTATACCAGAATTAGTAGAAATGTGTAACAAATATGGAGGAGACATACCGGGAGCGAAAGGAGTTCCAGATGAAATCTTACATGAAGCAAGTATATCTGGTGTATCTAAAATAAATGTGGATACAGACTTACGCTTAGCAATGACTGCTGGAATTAGAAAAGTATTTGCAGAAGAGCCAAATGCTTTTGATCCAAGAAAATATCTAACACCTGCAAGAGAATTGATTAAAGAAACAGTAAAACATAAAATGATAGATGTTTTTGGCTCAAGTAATAAAATTTAAATCTTCAAGAGGACATAATAAAAAATGACGAAAATTGACATAGAAAATTTAATTTATTTTATAAGAGATTTAGTAAATGAAGAATTTGAAGATAAAATGCCACCAACTATAAATCAACCAGCAGACTATCTCTTACATGGTGGATGCTATGAATTAGCAAGGATTTTACAGCATTATTTTAAAGGTACTCAATTATATATAAATAATGAGTTTGACCATTGTTTAGTAGAGAAAGATGGAATACTATATGATGCAGAAGTAGATGAAAAAGGACAGTTGATAAAGAAAAATCCAAGTGAATATAAAAAAGCCAATGCTCTTGATATACATTACATGGAAGAAAATTTTGGTATAGAATATAAATATATTAATGGAAGACGATTTTCAAATTATTTAATTGACGAAATAGAAAAATGTAATATAAAACAATATATAGAAGATGACAGTAGAAAAGATGAAGAAAGATGAGGGTTCCTATTCTAGGATACCCTCATATTCTATAATTTTTATTTTTTAAATCAATAGCAATTTGCCTTTGAGCATCTTTTTTTGCTAAATCTTCACGTTTATCATATAATTTTTTTCCTTTGCCAATTCCTAATTCAACTTTAACAATGCTACCTTTAAAATAAATACTGATAGGAACTAAAGTATAACCTTTTTGTTTAGTTAGACCAATTAACTTTTGGATTTCTTTTTTATGTAATAATAATTTTCTATCACGTAAGGGATCTTTATTAAAAATATTACCATGCTCATAAGGTTTAATATGCATGCCACATATAAAAATTTCTCCATTTTTCAAATAAGCATAACAATCTTTTAAATTTACGTTATTAGAACGAATTGACTTAATTTCAGTTCCTGATAATACAATGCCAGTTTCTATTTTGTCTTCAATAATGTAATTATGATAAGCTGTAGGATTTTTTGCAATTAGTTTTATATTCATTTTTTATACCTCAAATTTAATTTTTTTTATTATATCATATATAACTAAAAAATGAAAGTACGGAATTTGGGGCCGTCCCCAATTCCGTCTTTCCAATTTCAAATTAAGATTTTGAATTAATCTCTATCATCATAATTTGAAGAACGAATTTGCATTGAATAATACCAAACTAAAGCTACGATAGCAATTCCGGCAATACCAATTATAAGCCAAGTCCATGCAGTAGAATTCATTCCCATAAAAGTTGCACCAGTAGTAGCTGTTCTAGTAGCTGTATAATTACCATTTGTCATTCCAGTTGTTCCAGCATTATTGTTTGTATCCTTTGCTGTGTTATTATTATCACCATTTTCCATCATTCTATTTCCTACGCTATTAGCACCTTGTTCCATATCACCAGTTACATCTCTAGAAGTATTAGCAATATCTCTAACACCATCTTCAACAGCATTTTCTGCGTCACCGACTACATTTCTAATACCATTGACAGCATCTTGCATACCATTATCAGCCGCGAAACAAGTACAGAAAGTAAAAATAGTAATTACTAAAATAGCAGTACTAATTAATAATTTTTTGTACATAAAATTATCCTCCTATTTAAAATTTTTAGAAGCTTATTAGTTTTCATATTTTTATATGAAAATTAAATACTATTTATAGTATTAAGAAAATAGAATTAAATTATACTACAAAAAATTGGATATTTTGACATAAAAAAACTCTCATTTTTTTGAGAGTTTTAAAAAATTTATTTTTTTAATCTAATTAATATCGCGATAGATAACAATATTAATAATACACCAATTACAATTAATAAAATATTTAAAATATTTGTCAAATCTAAGCCAGAACTACTAACATTGGTTACTGTAGTAGAAGGAATATTAGAAGATCCATTATCAATTGAATTATAATAATCATCTACTTCATCATAATCATTGGCATTTGTAGTATTATTACTAGTTCTCGCACGGGAATCATTTGTATATTCATTAGAAGTATTTGAAAAAGATTCAACATCATCAAGTAAGTCATCATCATCAGTCATATTTAAATCAACTGCATAGCAAAGATTAAATCCTAGTAAAAAAATAGCAATTACTAAAAATAAAATTATTTTTCTTGTTTTTAACATTTTAATTACCTCCATAAAACCATTTAAGGTGATTTCTTTCGTTCTTTGTATATCATAACACAAAGTATAAAAAAATGTCTAGTAAATTTTAGAAATTTTTATTTTTTTTATATTTAGAAATATTGCAAAAAAAAATATGTTGGGATATAATAAAACCATAGTAGTAAGGAGGATGATAAAAATGGAGGAAGAAAAGAAAGAGACTAAAAAAGTAGAACAAACAAAAGAACCAACAAAAAAATCTCAGCAAGGTATTAACATAGCAATAGTAATTGTAGTTATTCTAGTATTAATTATAATGGCATATTTAATATTTATGGTTGATTCTCCAAAAAAAGCGGTAGAAACAATGTTAGGAGAATTAAAATCAGGAACTTATGATGAAGGAAAAATTTCCGACTTATTAAATGAAAACTTTAATGAAGAAACAGCAAAATTACTTTTCGAAAAATTGCAATGGAAAATATTAAAAACAACTGAAGAGGGAGAAAAAGCTACAGTTGAAGTTGAAATAACTAATAAAGACTTTAAAACGATTATTGGAAACTATACACAAAAAGTAATAAAAATAGCTTTTGGTGGAACACAACCTTCTGATGAAGAAATGAAAAATTATCTAATAGAGGAATTGAATAATGAAGATATACAAAATGTAACTTCTACAAAATCTATTATAGTTGAAAAACAAGATGGTAAATGGAAAATTTCAGAAGAAAATGATATAGTTGATATTTTATTACCGGGATTTAATGAAGTTATTAATTCATTTAACAATTAGTAAAAAAATCCACATTACAGAATTAAGAAAGTTCTGAATGTGGAATTTTTTTATATAATTTACAAATATCACAATCTGTGCATAAATGAACTCTATTTTCAAATATTAATTGTAAAGTATTTACAAATTCGTCAATTTGATTATTTATAAGATGAATATAAATATTTTTTGGTAATAATGTTAATAATGAATTTAATATATAGTCATTAGAGGAAAAGCTAATATCACTTAAATATTTAGATTTAAAAATATCATCTGTAACTATAATTAAATTTTTATTTTCATCTAATAAAATAGATTCTGAAGATAAGCAAATAATATGAACTAGTTCACATTCATAAGGTTGAGAATTAATATATAATTTTAATAAAGATATAAATTCGATGTATTCTTTTTCTATAACAAAGTGGCTAACTGCTTCATTTAAAACATCATCAAGAATATCTAAGTATTCTTTTAATCTAAAATTAATAAAACCATTTAAAACTATGGATTTATTGGTAGATAAAAAAGAATAGAAAATATTATATAAAATATTATACTTCTTATCAAACATATGAAAAAAATTATCAGCCATATAATCATAGCATATTGCCAATATTTTATTTCTTTCTATACTATCAAAATAAAAATAATTTTTGAAAAGTAATCGCTTTAACAAATCTTCTTCTAATTCATCTATTACAAGAAAACATAAAATGGAAGATACTTTTGATAAGAAAAGAGGTTCATCATTGCCTGTGTAATGTATTATAATGTTTTTATAGTTTTTAAATTCATTTTCAGAAAAGTAAATATTTTTTAAATCTATATTTTTAAATTCATTTAGTAGATAGTTTAGCAAATTAGAATCATTTGTCTTAATACATAACGATTTCATATAAAAAAATTCCCCTTTCCATAAAAGTAGTATCTACTAAATTTTAAAAACTTATACATTATAGTATGCGGATTAGGGAATTTGTTGATATGTCCAAATTAGTAATATAGCATATAATTAATATCTGGAAAAACACAATCTTTTTCAGCAATATCTTTTAAAAATTTTTCATCTATACTATTTCCTTTAATTTGATAGTATAACTTGGTAAATCGACCAATGTGATCCTTAATTCTTTTTTTTGCATAATCTACCATAGTTCCATTTGTTATGATAAATAGCCAATCACTGCTTTGTGCTAATAGTAATTCTCTAGCACATTGATTTAAAGCATCTTTTAGCAAACCATCAGCATTTGGATATAGCCAAGCCAATTCACACATTCTATCACCAGCTACATGCAGATGTCTATGAACATAGTCATTTGTAGGATTTAGCCATACTTCACTATAACCATTAGCACC
>CANRLE010000048.1 GCA_947631385.1 uncultured Clostridia bacterium
ATACAGGAGAGCAAGCATTAGAAATAACAGAAAGTTTAGTAAGAAGTGGAGCATTAGACGTTATAGTAGTTGACTCTGTAGCAGCATTAGTTCCAAAAGCAGAAATTGATGGTGACATGGGAGATTCTCATATGGGATTACAAGCAAGACTTATGTCACAAGCATTAAGAAAATTAGCAGGAGCAATCAACAAATCAAAAACAGTTTTAATATTTATAAATCAATTAAGAGAAAAAATAGGTGTTATGTTTGGAAACCCAGAAACAACTACAGGTGGTAGAGCATTAAAATTCTATGCATCTATTAGAATGGATATTAGAAAAGTTGAAAACATTAAACAAGATGGAGAATTTAAAGGAAGCCGTGTACGTGTTAAGGTTGTAAAAAATAAAGTAGCACCACCATTTAGAGAGGCAGAATTTGATGTAGTTTATGGAGAAGGAATTTCAAAAGCAGGAAATATTTTAGATATGGCTGTTAACCTTGATATAATAGAAAAATCTGGTTCATGGTTTAGCTATAAAGGTGAAAGAATCGGTCAAGGACGTGAAAATGTAAAAAAATATTTACAAGAAAATCCAGATGTACTAAAAGAAGTAGAAACTAAGGTTAGAGAAAACTTTGAAAAAGCTTTTGAACAAAGTTTAGGAGAAGAATTACCAGATACTGAAGATGATGAAGTAGAAGAGTAAAATTATATAATACAATAGTAAAGAAAGGAACAAATGTATACTGTAGAAGAATTTGATAAACAAAAAACAAAAGTATTAAAATATATCTTATACAAAAAAAGAAGTGAGCAAGACATACGAAAAAAATTTGCTAATGACATAGATGAAAACATGTTAGAAGACATCATAGAATATTTGAAAGAAGCTAATTACATCAACGACAAAGAATTCATAGAGAGAACAATAAACAACTATATGTCTTTAAAAAACATGTCAATAAAAGAAATACAATATAAACTACAAGAAAAAGGTATCTCCAAAGACGACATTGAAGACTACGTATATGAAAACAGGGAAGAATTGGAGCAATATGAAATAAAATCAGCAGAAAATATTTTATATAAAAAATCAATGTCAATGGAGCAAGAAGACATCAAACAATATTTAATAAAAAAAGGGTATAAAATAGAAAATATAAACAAAGCAATGGAAAGCTAAGAAGGAGAAAATTATGCCAATACTAACACTAGAAACGAAAAAATATGCTATTAAAATAGATAACTTTGAAGGACCACTAGATTTATTATGTCATCTAATTGATAAAAATAAAATGAGTATTTATGACATAAACTTGAGTAAAATAACAGACCAGTATATAGAATATTTAAAAGAACAAGAAAAGCTAAATCTAGAAATTGCAAGTGAATTCTTAGTTATGGCCTCAACATTACTATATTTAAAATCTAAAAATCTATTACCAAAACAAGAAGAAGAGGAAGAAGAACTAACAGAAGAAGAATTAATTCGTAGAATTGTTGAATATAAAAAATACAAAGAAATTAGTAAAGTGCTAAAAGAAAATTACATTAATTTTTCAAGAAGATATTTTAAACAGCAAGAAGAAATTAATTTACCAAAGCAAAATTTAGAAAAAGACTATGAAAAAAATTTAATACCAGAAGTCTATAAAAATCTAATAGAAAGAAATAGTGTAAAATTAAATCAAAATGCAAAAAATATTGAAAAAATTGCAATTACAGACAACTATACTGTAACAAGTAAAGTAAAGGAAATGTTTAAAGTTTTGGTAAAACAGAAAAAGTTTGTATTTAATAAACTATTTTCATTAAAGCAGCACAATAGGCAAGAAGTGGTAACGGCATTTTCTGGTTTACTAGAATTATCAAGAAGAAGTAAAGTAGAAACAACTCAAGAAAAATTATTCGGTGATATTACAGTGGAAAGAGTAAGAAAATATACTCAAGAAAAAAATGTATAAAAAAGAAAAAATTGGAAAAACTGATAGTAAATCCTCTAAAAGGGGGCGATACTATTGGTTTTTATTTTTATATTAGCAGGAATTATTTTGATAGGAATCATCCTAAGCTTTTCTAAAATAAAAATCCAAATAATTAATTTTAAATTTAATTCGCAAAGTCAAAGACATGTGAATAAAGAATATGAAATTTTGCTTAAGTTATGCATTTTAGGAACTATACCAATATTAAAAATAGACATTACAAAAACTAAATTAGAAAGAATGAAAATTCAAGAAAAAATTAAAAACATTGATTTTAAATTTTTAGAAAAACATCCGTCTTTTGATAAAGATATACTAAAGGAACTAAAAAAACTAGATATTGCTATTAAAAATATTAATTTGCACATTGATTTAGGCACAGAAAATGCTAGTTTAACTTCTATAATTGTTCCTGCTGTTAGTACAGTAATTGCTATTATACTACGTCAAAAAGTTAAGAAATTTGAGAATCAAATATTTATTATTAATCCAGTTTATCAAAATCAAAATTTGGTAAATATATATATTTCAGGTATATTTGAAATAAAAATGAGCCATATTATAAATATAATTTATAATTTGAGCAAAAAAGATAAAAAAGGAGTGAAAGAATATGAGCGAGCATCCCATAGAAGGTCTTATGATTACAGCTATGAATAGTATTCAAGATATGATAGATGTTAATACTATTATAGGTGAACCAATTGAAACTTCTAATAATATTGTTATTATTCCAATATCTAAAGTGTCATTTGGTTTTGCAGCAGGAGGTAGTGAATTTAAAGGGGAAACAATAGACGAATATACAAAAAGAGATAAGGAAGAAGCTATTCAATATCGATTACCATTTGGAGGTGGTAGTGGAGCAGGTGTAACGATTAATCCAATTGCATTTTTAGTTATTCAATCTAATAATGTTAAATTAATGCCTGTAAATCATACTTCGTCATTAGATAAATTGTTAGATTATATGCCAGATTTAATTGAGAAAACAAATAATATGATGAACCGTTGTATGCAAAATAAGAAAGAGGAAACACAAAAGATATTGAAAGAAATGCAAAATAAACATGATAAGAGTATGAAAAAAGAAGAAGAAGATAAGAAGGCAATCGAAAAGAAAATAGAGAAAGAAGTGGAAAAAGTAAATAAAGATGAAGAGTACGAATTTGAATATGATGAGACAATGGAAGATGAATAAGAATATTTACAAAAGCATTACAATAAAGTAACATTTATGTTACTTTATTGTTTTTCATATATTTATATGGTATAAATATATGATAAAAATTAAGAAATCATTTATAATTAAAAATTTCACACAAAAAACATAAACAAAATACTATATCTATGGTATAATAATAAAAGCAAAAAAATAAAGGAGGGCAAAATGTTAAAATTAGAAAATATTACCAAAGATTATATTTCAGGAGACTCAACAGTAAAAGCTCTAAAAGGAATAAACATAGAATTTAGAAAAAGCGAATTTGTATCAATATTAGGTCAAAGTGGATGTGGAAAAACCACATTATTAAACATAATAGGAGGACTAGACAGATACACATCAGGAGATTTAATTATAAATGGAAAATCAACAAAAAAATTCAAAGATAAAGATTGGGATGCATACAGAAATTACTCAATAGGATTTGTATTTCAAAGTTATAACTTAATACCACACCAAACAGTGTTATCAAATGTAGAATTAGCACTAACAATTTCAGGAGTATCTAGAAAAGAAAGAAGACAAAGGGCAATAAAAGCATTAGAAGATGTTGGATTAGGAGAGCAAATTAATAAAAAGCCAAATCAGCTATCAGGGGGACAAATGCAGAGAGTTGCAATTGCTAGAGCATTAGTAAACAACCCAGACATTATTTTAGCAGATGAGCCAACAGGAGCATTAGATACAAAAACAAGTGTGCAAATCATGGAAATTTTAAAAGAAATTGCAAAAGATAAACTAATTATTATGGTTACACACAATCCTGATTTAGCGGAAAAATATTCAACAAGAATTGTAAAAATATTAGATGGTGTAATAACAGATGATTCTAAACCATATACCAAAAAAGATAAAGAAAAAGAAGAAATGAAAGCAAAATCTGGTAGGACATCTATGAAATTTTTTACTGCATTACGTTTAAGTTTAAACAATTTAATGACAAAAAAAGGAAGAACTTTGCTAACATCGTTTGCGGGAAGTATTGGAATTATTGGAATTGCTCTTATTTTAGCAATTTCAACAGGAGTGCAAAACTATATAGATAGAGTAGAAGAAGATACACTTTCATCTTATCCTATTACAATTCAAGAATCCACAATTGACATGTCAAGTATGATGGAATCTATGATGGGAGAAGCAGAAGAAGCTGAAGAGCAAGAAGATGGAAAAGTATATTCAGTAGATATGATGAATGATATTGTAACAACTCTTTCAAACAAAAAACAAACTAATAATTTGTCAGAATTAAAAAAATACATACAAAATGGAGAAAATGATATAACAAATAATAGCAATAGTATTTCTTATGGCTATGATTTGACTATTAATCTATATAAAGAAAATACTGAAAATGGTATTGTAAAAGTTAATCCAAGTACAGTAATGAACGCTTTTGGAATGGGAGATATGATGGATGCGCGAAATAATTCTTCTATGTCATCTATGTTTGGAAGTTCAACAATGACAAACACTGATGTATGGATTGAAATGCTAGATAATCAAGACTTATTGAAAACACAGTTTGATTTAGTAAAAGGTAGTTGGCCTCAAAATTACAATGAAGTAGTTTTAATCTTAAAAGAAGATGGAAGAATTGATGATTATACATTATATTCATTAGGATTAAAAGACCAAAAAGAGTTAGAAGATAAATGGAAAGCAGTAGAAAATGGTGAAAAACTAGAAGAAAAGGACGAAACAACTTCATATACTTATGATGAATTATTAAATTTATCTTTTAAGCTAATATTAAATTCAGATTATTATCAAAAACAAAATGATATATGGCTAGACAAAAGTGAAGATGAAAATTATATGAAAGAAAAAATAGCACAGGCAGAAAATATCAAAGTAGTGGGATTAATTAAACAAAATGAAGAAAGTGTAGTTTCTACTGCTGTAACAAGTGGAATAGGCTATACAAAGCAATTAAAGGAATATGTTATTAATAAATCAAATGAAGCGGATATTGTAAAAGAGCAAAAAGATAAACAAGATATTAATGTATTTTCTGGACTAAAATTCCCATCAAATGATGAAAATACAAATTTTGATTATAATTCATTATCTAATGAGCAAAAAATGGCTATGAGTCAAATGAGTAATGAACAGATTGCAGAAATGATGGAAGCATATAGTGAAAATCGTAATGCTAGCTATGAAAAGAATCTAAAAAAATTAGGGGCAGTAAATTTGGAAGAACCATCTTCTATAAGCATTTATCCAAAGAACTTTGAAGCAAAGGATAATATTACAAAGGCTATTGAAGATTATAATCAAAAACAAAGAGATGAAGGAAAAGAAGAAAATGTCATTAATTATACAGATATTGTAGGCGTTATGATGAAATCAGTAAGCCAAATTGTAGATATAGTTAGTTATGTATTAATTGCTTTTGTTGCAATATCACTAATAGTATCATCTATAATGATTGGAATTATTACTTATATATCTGTACTAGAAAGAACAAAAGAGATTGGAATTTTGAGAGCAATTGGAGCATCAAAGAAAGATATTTCAAGAGTATTCAATGCAGAGACATTTATTGTTGGATTAGTAGCAGGTTTATTAGGAATAGGTATTACAGTATTATTGACATTCCCAATAAATAGTATAATTTATAAATTAGCAGGAGTACCAGTAACAACAATGGTACCACCAATTGCAGGAGTAATATTAGTTATTATTAGTATGCTATTAACTATAATTGCAGGATTAATACCAGCTAAATTTGCAAGTAAAAAAGATCCAGTAGAAGCATTAAGAACTGAATAGTATAAAAGAAGAAACTAAGGAGATGACAAATGTACAAAATTAATAAAGTCCAAAAACAAAGCGAGAGAATAGAAACTATTGGAAGAGTTATAAGTAGTCTTATTTATATTATATTAATACCTATTATTGTTTTTAATTTTACTTTGATTATAAAATCATTTATTAATCCTGAAAAAACTCCAGACTTTTTTGGGTTTAAAAGTTTTGTTATTGTATCAGGTAGTATGGAGCCAACAATCTTAAAAGGAGATGCTATTTTAGTAAGAGAAGTTCCAGAAGAAGATATTAAAATTAATGATATTATATCTTTTGTACAAGATGGGACTAATGTTACTCATAGAATTATAGCAGTAACGGAAGAGGATGGAGTTAAAAAGTATACAACAAAAGGTGATAATAATAATGCAGAAGATAGAGAAAAAATAACTTATGAACAAATTGAAGGAAAATATCAATTTAAAATAAATCAATTTGGGATTGTGGTTAATTTAATAAAAAGTAAATTTACATTAATTTTATTGATATTGATTATTATTCTAATGTATACTCATAATAGAAGGAGTGAACAAAAAAGAGAAATACGAAAACAAAAAAAGGAAAATTATGAAAAAACTGATAGATTGCAATAAAGCCTAAAATGTAGTATAATGGATGTAGATCTTATAAAATTGGAGAACCAAGAATGAAAAAAATAATTTTAAGAATTCTTGTACTAATAAGCTTTATAAGTGCAATTATAATATTAATTATACAAATATCAAAAACAAAACAAGTAACAGCAACGTCTGTTGAAAATAATGTTGAGCCTAAAAATGAAGTCCTTTCTGTTACATTAGAGCCAGAAAAACCAGAAATTGATAGTAAAGTAACAGATTGGGACTTAATTTTAGTAAACAAAGATAATAAAATACCAGAAGATTATCAATTTGAACTTCAAACTATCGAAAAGGGAAATCAAGTAGACAGTAGAATTGTACAAGCTATTACACAAATGTTGGCAGATGCTAGAAGTGCAGGTCTAAATCCTTATATTTGTTCAAGCTATCGAACACCAGAAACTCAAGTAGACTTATATAATAAAAAGGTAAAACAATATAAGGCATTGGGCTATCCACAACAACAAGCAGAAATAGAAGCGTCTTACTGGGTTACATATCCAAGAACAAGTGAACATGAAATTGGACTAGCTTTAGATATAGTGTCAAACAATTATAGAACTTTAAATGAAGAACAAGAAAAAACTGAAGTTCAAAAATGGCTAATGGAAAATTGCAATAAATATGGTTTTATTTTAAGATATCCAACAGATAAAAAGGATATAACTAAGATTAATTATGAACCATGGCATTATCGCTATGTTGGAATTGAAAATGCAACTTTCATGAAAGAAAAACAATTTTGCTTAGAAGAATATATAGAATATTTGAAATGAAGAATTGAAAAGGAATTGGGGACGGCCCCATAATCCTTTCTTTTTTTTTGAAAAAAGTCTTGCAAAAACCAAAGTGAATGTGGTATAAATATAGTAAACATGTATAATAAACATTACATAAAATTGAATAACAAAAGAAAGAGAGGAATGAAAAAATGAAAAGAAACAAAGGAATAACATTAATTGCACTAGTGATTACTATCATGGTATTATTAATACTAGCAGCAGTGAGTATAGCAACACTAACAGGAGAAAATGGAATATTAACACAAGCAAATAAAGCAAAAGTAGAAACAAGAGGAGCAAGTGTAGAAGAAGAATGTAGTCTATGGAAAATAAATCAAGAAATAGACAATAAAACAACAGAAGGAACGGCTCAAACATTAGATGAATTATTAGATAGTTTAGAAGAAAGAAATTTAATAACAGCAGAAGAAAAAGAAATAATAAAGGATACAGGAGAAATAACAATAGGAAGCAGAACAATAAACTTTGGAAAAGAAGAACCAACAACAGTAGCAGATAAACCAGGAAAACCAGATTTAAAAACAGGATTATTTACTGTATCTAGTACAATTGATGGAAAAGAAGGAACAAGTACTAATCCAACAATTCCAGAAGGATTTAAGCCAGTAGATGAAGGAAATGCGATATGGGGAAATGAAAAAAGTGGACCAACAGAAAGTGCAGTAGA
>CANRLE010000049.1 GCA_947631385.1 uncultured Clostridia bacterium
CAGCAAATATTATCCCATCTTCAGCTCCAGTTGAAGATGGGATAATATTTGCTGCTGCAGCTCTACCACCTCTCCAATCTTTTTTAGATGCTCCATCAACTGTTTTTTGTGTTGCAGTTGTTGCATGTACTGTTGTCATTAATCCTTCTTTAATTCCAAAGTTGTCATGAATTACTTTTGCAAGTGGTGCTAAACAGTTTGTTGTACAAGATGCATTAGATACAATATTCATACTTGGGTCATATTCTGTATGATTTACTCCCATAACAAACATTGGAGCATCTTTTGAAGGTGCACTAATAATAACCTTTTTAGCTCCTGCATCAATGTGAGCTTGTGCTTTTTCAAGTGTTGTAAACACTCCTGAACATTCTAATACATAGTCTACTCCTAATTCTCCCCATGGAATGTTATGAGGGTCCATTTCATTATATACTTTTATATCTTTTCCATTTACTGTTAATATATTATCTTTTCCTTCTACTGTTCCATCAAATTTTCCGTGTACTGTATCATATTTTGTCATATAAGCCATATAATCTGCTGTTATAAATGGATCATTTATTGCTACGACTTCTACTCCTTCTCTTTTTAATGCTGCTTGGAATGACAAATTTCCAATTCTTCCAAATCCATTAATACCTATTTTTACTGACATATTCAAATTCCTCCTTATTTAATTTTATATTATTATTGCCAATTTCTTTATTGGCAATTCTATTCTATATCAAAAAAAAATACTTTGCAAGTATTTTTTATTTATTTTCCTCAGCCCATCTAATCATTTTTATGTCTTTATATTTAGATAGGACTTCTTTGTATTTATCATATTCTTCTTCCCATAAAGCATCTGGCACATTATCAAATGCTTTAAAGATTTTTTCTGCTTCTGATAAATAAATCAATTGCTCCTGTGGAGACATATTTTCATATTGTCTAGCAAATTTATATAGCTTATCTAGCATTTGGTTTGCCTCTATAAATGACCAAAAGTCTTTGATTTTTATGCCAAATAATTTAATTTGCACCACTGCATAAGCTACCAATGCAAATATAACGAATATTAATATATATGCTAAAGCAAATATTGACATATTTATTACCCCTTTTTTACTTTTTCTTTTCGTACTTTTACATTATACTATATATAACTTTTTTTTGCAATATTATTTTTTATATGTTATAATCATAAAATGTAAAAAGGAAGTGGTGCAAATCTATGGGAAACAAATTTGAAATAACAAAAAGAGCTGGAATATATGGTATCATAGGAAACATCGTCTTATTAATTGGTAAAGCTTTTATTGGATTTATCAATCATAGTCAAGCAATGATAGCAGACAGTTTCAACAGTGCTGGAGATATTTTTGCATCTTTAATGACATTCATTGGAAATAAAATTGCAAGTGTACCTAACGATAGTGACCATAATTTAGGTCATGGAAAAGCAGAATATATTTTTTCTATGTTTATTAGTATTTCTATGATTATTGTATCTGCTAAGTTATTGTACGACTCTGTTATAACATTGATTTTGGGAAGTGAACTTCACTTTTCTTGGTTTTTGGTAGCAGTATGTGTGGCAACAATTATTATAAAACTCTTGCTTTTTTTCTATACAAAAAAAGCATATGAAAAACATCACAATATTTTACTAGAAGCAAATATGAAAGATCATAGAAATGACTGTGTAATTACTACTTTTACACTTATTTCTGTACTTCTTACTTTATGTAATATATACTGGTTCGATAGTATTGTAAGTATCGGCATTTCTATTTGGATTTGTTATACTGGTATTACCATTTTTGTTGAGAGTTACAATGTTTTAATGGATATTAGTGTAGACGATAAAACTAAAGATTTAATCTTAGATATTGCACATAGTTATGCAGAAATAAAAAAAGTAGAAGATATTGTTTCTACTCCAGTTGGTGATAAATACTTAGTCTTCTTAACTATTAGTGTAGATGGTAATATGTCCACTTTTGCTAGTCATGAATTAGCTGATAATCTTGAAAATACTATTAATGGTTTAGATAAAATTTATAAAACAGTGGTTCATGTGAATCCACTGTAAATTTCATCTTTCATACTCTGTTTGATGTGTATGTGATTTTGTATTTTTTTCTCCATCCAAGTCTTTTGCACTTTTAGGTTCGCAACCCGGATGTTTTTCTTTATGTTTTTCTACTTCTTGATATCCTTCCTCTACTGAGCGATATCCGTCACCATGCTCTTCTGCTAATTGTAATGTTTCTATATCTGTACCTTTTAACGTATTTTTTGCATTTGAAGTTTCCAATTGTCTATCTAGGCTTTTATTGCCTTCTACTCCTTTTCCTCCAATGGTTTTTCTTGGTGAATGATACACTTCTACTTCACCATATTTTCCCTTGCTTACACCTATAGTGCCTTGACCCACTTTCAATCTTGTTAAAACATCATCATTTTTTACACTTCCATTTTGCTGTACTTGATAATTTTTTTCTCGCGGATTTGTTCCTTCTTGTGTATCATTTTCGAGGTTCATTGCTTTCACTTTACCTTTTTTAGTAATAATTACAGTTTCATAACGAGAACTGTGACCTTGCTCTTTTTCTCCTTTTTCATTATTCAAATTTTTTAAGTCATCTGATTCTACAATTCCCATTTTTAATGGTGCATCTCCATGCTCTAGTTTAGGCATTTTTCCTTCCCTTGCTAATACCTGACCCAAATTTTTCATATCAGTAACTCTTGTATCCATATTCACTTCTTGCTTTATATTAATATCATTTACTTTATTTGTCATTTTATTTATTGATTTTTGAGTTGTCTGTTGTAAAACTTGCTTCTGTTGTTTTTCCGTTTCTTTTATTTGCTTTTCCTGCTTTTTACTTGTTTGCGCTGTCCTATTATATTTTGTTCTTTCTGCATATGACTTTTCTTGCATTTGCATTTTTTCAATAATATTTTTTATTTTAATTTCTTGTAAAAACTTTTCTAACTGTTCCTTTTCTGTTGGTGATATAGAATTTTTTTGCTGACTATCTTTTGCTTCAGCAGAAACTGCATTTTCTAAAGTATCTTGTCGAAATATAATTGTTGAACTTGGAAATTTAGCAGTATATACTCCAATTAAATCCAAATAGTAATATTTTACCATCGTACCTTCTTTTTTAGCTATTATATCTTTTGTTTTTCCATCTATACTTGCTTGACCAATTATTTGAAGTACGCTAGTTATTTTTGCATGATTAATAATTTGTTTTATTGCTATTTTAGTTTCATTACTCAAACTACTATCTTTTTTAAATGCAATTTTCTCTTGTCCTAATTTTGGTAAATAAGCACCAATTAATTCTAAACTATAATATTTAAAAAGCTCGTCTTCTTCTATTAGTAGAATTTCTTTCATCTTGCCTTGTATTTGCGCTTGTCCTAAGATTTGCATTTTTTATCTCCTCTTCCGGCATTCGCCTTAGTTATTATTTTGCCTATTACATCATAATCACTAATATCAGTCACTTTAACTCTTTCAAATTGATGGATTTTATTTTCTTGTTTTGCATTTTGTATATATACTAGTCCATCTATTTCTGGAGCATCTTGAATTGTCCTTCCAATATAATATTTTTTATCAAAAGATATATTTTCTATCAAAACTTCATATTCTTTATCTAATTTTTCAACTTGCTTTTCTCTAGAAATAATCTGCTGTTGTTGCATAACTTGTCTATATCTAGCTTTTTTTGTATTTCCGTGAATTTGATTTGGTAATTTAGCTGCTGGTGTCCCATCTTCTCTTGAATACGGAAATGTTCCTAATTTATCAAATTTAATTTCTTTTATAAATTCCAATAATTCAGCAAACTGTTCTTTAGTTTCTCCCGGAAATCCTACTATCAAACTTGTTCTTAAAGTTACATCTGGAATTTTTGTCCTTATTTTGCTAATTAATTCTTTTATTTGTTTTTTTGATGTTCTTCTATTCATCCTTTTTAAAATATCATTTGAAATGTGTTGAATTGGAATATCAAAATAATTGGCAATTTTAGGATTGTTTGCAACTGTTTCTATTAATTCATCTGTTATTCCTTCTGGATAAGAATATAAGAATCTTATCCAATGAATACCATTTATTTTGCTAATATCTTCTAATAGTTCTGCTAATTTACTTTCGCCATATAAATCTACTCCGTATTTTGTTGTATCTTGAGCTATAATAATTAGTTCTTTTATTCCTTGTTTTGCCAAACCTTTTGCTTCATCTATAATGTCTTCTTTTTTTCTACTAACAAATGGACCTCTAATATAAGGAATAGCGCAATATGTACATTTATTGCTACATCCTTCTCCTATTTTTAAATAAGCATAATCTTTTCCAGTTGTAATAGTTCTATCTAAAAACTGTTCTTGTGTTAGCATTGGCATTTTAGGAACTTCTAGAATTTTTCTTGAAGTCTGCTTATTACTCTCTATTACTTTGTTTTTTTCAATAAAATTCTCAATTTTATTCCATAAAATATCATATTCGTCTATTTTTATAAATAAATCAACTTCTGGCAATGCTTTAATTAACTCTTCATAATACCTTTGTACTAAACATCCCATAACAATAAGATATTTGCAGTTCTTTTTCTTATATTCTGCCATTTCTAAAATCGTATTAATAGCTTCTTCTTTAGCAGAATCAATAAACCCACAAGTATTAATCACAATAATATCTGCTTTTTCTTCTTCTGCTACGATTTCAAAATTGTGCTTTTTAAATAACCCAATTGTTGCTTCTGTATCAATTAAATTTTTACTGCATCCTAAATGAACAAATCCTACTTTCATTATTACTCCTCTTAATCTTTGTGACTACAAATATGTTTTCTAGTTAGTTCCATTAAATCTAGATTTGTGAAACCTTCTACTTGTGTTTTACTTCTATCTTTCTTTAATTCTTCTTTTAATAATTCTTCTATTTTATCTCTATTATCTTTATTTTTCATGTCAATATAATCAATAATAACAATTCCACCTATATCTCTTAGTCGTAATTGTTTAGCAATTTCTATTGTTGCCTCTTTATTAACTCTAAATACTGTTTGTTCTAAATTTTGTGTACCAGTATATTTACCTGTATTTACATCTATTGCTGTTAATGCTTCTGTTTTGTCAATAGTAATAAATCCTCCACATTTTAACCAAATTTTTCTATTTTGTGTTTTTTCGATTTGTTTTTTTAAATCATAAACTTCCCATAAATCTTCTTTCTGTTTTAATTCGATTATTGTATTACTGTATTCTTTATTTTCTGCTTTGAACTTTTCTAATTGTTTCTCTGTTTTCTTGTCACTAACTGTTATTTTTGCAACTGATTTATCTGCTAAGTCTATTAACATTTTCTCTAAGATATCTTCACTTTTATATAATAATTGTGGTCTTTTTAATTCCGGATTAATACTTGTTTCTATAATATCATTCCATTTTTTTTCTATTCTTTTTATATCATCAATTAATTCTTGCTCTTTATTTTGTGCAGAAGTTCTAATTATTGCTCCATTTCCTTTTGTTAAATGTTCTTTTACCAATTTTAAAAGTCTTTTTTGTTCTTTTTCATCCTCAATTTTTTGTGAAACTGTTATAATATCTGTGTTTGGAAGTAATGCAATATATTTGCTTGGTAAATTAATATGTGTAGATACCCTTGCTCCTTTTTTCTCATTACTATCTTTTTTTACTTGTACTAATAATTTTTGATTTGGTTTTAATATTTTATTAATTTCTGCTTCTTGTTTTGGAATTTCTTTAGTTTCATCTACTTTTGGTAATACATCTTTTAAATGAATAAAACTATTTTTTTCTGTACCAATGTCGACAAAAGCTGATTGCATTCCATGTATTATATCTTTGACTATTCCTATATAGATATTTCCTTCTTTTTTGCTATCGTCATCTTCTCCTTCGTAATATTCTATTAGTTTTCCATTTTCAATTAAGGCTATTTGTTTTTTTTCTTTTTCTGCTTGTATGATGATTTCTATCATTTTTGTTCCATTCCTTTCTAATTAAATTGATTCATTGCTTTATCAATTCCATTTTTTATTATTTCAATTACAGCTTCTTTTGCTAAGTCTGTTCCTTTTTCTAATTTTTCTTTATCTTCTTCGGCTATTGCTCCTATAACATATTCAATTAAATTTTGTTTGTTTTCTGGCATACCAATTCCCACTCTAACTCTTTTAAAGTTTTGTGTACCTAATTCATTTACTACTGATTTCATTCCATTATGCGTTCCCGGTCCTCCTGCTTTTCTTATTTTTATAATTCCCGGAGCAATGTCTATATCATCATAAATAACTATTAATTGCTCTATGCCTATTTTATAAAATTGAATTATCTCTTTTATACTTTCTCCACTTAGGTTCATATAGGTTTGTGGTTTTAGCAAAATTACCTTTTCGCCTTCAATTTCTCCAATTCCATAGAGTCCTTTAAATTTGTTTTTTGTTATTTCAATTCCATATTGTTTTGCTATTTTATTTATTGTATTAAACCCCATATTATGCCTTGTGCTACTATAGTCTGCTTCTGGGTTTCCTAATCCTACTATTAAATACATATCTCATTTTCCTACTTTCTTTATTTTGTCTTATATATTTTATCTTGTTTTTAGCTTTTTTTCAAGTTCTTTATATATATTATTTGGAATTCTCTCAGTGAAAATCGTTAAGCAACTCTTCAATCTTTAAGCATTTTTTTATTTGTTTCTGTCAATATTTTCATTTGCGAAATTGCTATTTTATTTAATCTTAAT
This sequence comes from uncultured Clostridia bacterium, assembly GCA_947631385.1. GTDB lineage: Bacteria > Bacillota > Clostridia > TANB77 > CAG-508 > CAG-269. The sequence goes on from CANRLE010000049.1 coordinate 6,791, forward strand.
AGTCTTTCTGATTGTTTTATATTTTCATTAATATATATTGAATTTATATTTTCTAGATTAGATAAACAAATCAGTTCATTTATTGTAGCATAATCTCTTATATTTCCTTGTTTATTTGGATGTTTGTCTCTCCATTGTTTTGCTGTTATTCCAAATAAAGCCATATTTAGTACATCTGCTTCTTCTGCATAAACAATACTTATCTCATATTTAGTAAGTTCTTTGGGAATTAAATTTTTTCTTATTGCATCTGTATGAATTTTATAATTAATTTTTGAAAGTTCTCTTTTTGCATCCCAACCTATTTTTCTTTGCTCCTCTTCTTTTAATCTTTAAAATTCCTTTATTAAAAGTAATTTAAATTTTGGACTAATCCACATACCAAATTCAAAAGCAATATCTTTATGTGCATAAGTTCCACCATATCTTCCTGTTTTAGCAATAATTCCAATACTATTGGTTTTGTTTACCCATTCTTTAACACTTATTTTATAACTATTTAATCCTGCATGACTTTTAATTATGGCGAATTCGCCATAATTAAAATGAGGATTATACAATTCCTCCCAAATCCCCAAAAATTCTATAGTATTTCTATTTCTTAACCAATCTGAGATAAAAAATTCTCCATCTTTTGATTTTAGCATATCAGTTAATGATATGTAATCTTCATTATCTATACTAATATATGAAATTTTAGTGTCCAAAACATTTAATTCTTTCATAAATCCTCCTAACTTAAAAACTTTTATTTGATTATATAACGTTTAAACAAATATATCGATATGTCTTGTAAAAACATTTGTCGCTCTAATAGTTACTCTAATTTTTTGAGTAACTGCTTCTTGCGCTAATTCATTCGTTTTGAAGATATTTTGTTCAAGAACTATTGTTTGCATTTTATAATATAATAATTAATATGTCAACATTTTTTGTAAAATTTATTCAATATATTTTTTATTAACATTTCCTTATGATAATAAAATACCATAAAAAAAACAGCATAGTACAAACTATACTGTATGGAAAAATTTTACCATTTATTAATTATTCAGCTGCTGATTCCTCTGTTTCTGGAGCTTCATAAGCTTCTAGGATAGCTTTTTGAATTTTCTCTCTTGTTTCAGCATTAATTGGATGAGCTATATCTTTGAATTCTCCGTTTGGAGTTTTTCTGCTTGGCATAGCTATGAATAATCCATTTTGGCTTTCGATAACTTT